>CAYJGO010000001.1:0-49486 GCA_964369855.1 uncultured Treponemataceae bacterium
TAGAAAAATCACGCCCTTGTGCATTTACTTCATTAAAAACACTTTGAGCATTTTGCGAAAAACTCACTCCAATTAAACTAATAAAAACAACAACGAATAATATTTTCTTCATAATTGTAGTGTATCGAAGTTTTTTTTTAAGCACAAGTAGCTGAGTGATAAATATCTTGAAAAATAAACAAGTGTCTTATTTTTGCTTTTTTAACTTTTTGAGGTAGCCAAAAATCCTATATCGTGTTATCCTTTTAATTAGGATGGCTTTTTTCATAAGCATTTAGCTTGGAGTTGGTATGGAATCAAACGAAAGTGTAGATTTAGGCAAAAAAGTTTTTTTTCTCAACCCCCCTTTTGATTTTAAGAAAATAATCATTCCAATTTTATCTGATCTTGAGTATGAAATATATGTAATTTCAAGCTATAAGTATGCGAAAGAAACCTTGCGTAATTATCCAGATTCAATTTGTTTCGTGTGCATCGATGGGGAAATGCCTATATCATATTGGTATAATTTTGTAGTTTCTTGTAATAATGATCTAGAGCTTTCAAGTGTCTGTTTGGGTGTCATGTCCGCCCATGCAGGTGCAAGTGATAGGAATCATTTTTTGCTTAACGCCTTAATTCCAGCTGGCTTTGTGTCATTAGTAAGTAAAAAAGATGAACTTCTCTCCAAGATAGAAGGTATTTTAAGAATAAACAATGCAAAGGGTATTCGAAAATATGTTAGAGTAGACTGTTCTTCGGATAAACTAATTCAAGCGCAGTGCAAAATAAATGATGAGATATATCCACTGAGAATTGCTAATATAAGCTCTGCTGGTCTTTTATGCATAACAAAGACTGACATGGCACCTTTGTTTTCAGTGAATATGCTTATAAGAGACTTTGTTTTGGTCTTAAGGTCACAAAAAATAAAATGTAATGCTGTAATCTTAAAGTCTTTTATAAGTGAGGGGCGGCTTTATTTGGTAATGCTTTTTACAAAAGGATTACCACATGTTGTAAAAACATCTATACAGGCCTATATTCGCTTTTTTTTGCAAAATTCAATTGACTCAAAAATTAATACAATTCAACCTGACACGACAGATTATTCTAAGCTCCATGAAGCTGCAATTGCTGCTGAAATAGATGAAGCATTTTTAATTTCAGTAGAAGATGAGATTAAATATGTTGAAGAGGTGGAGGGAATTACGTATGCTGATGAAGCAGAAGATGCAGATGCTATTGAGCCTCCAATATTTGGTAAAGATGATGAAAAATCTCTGTTCAGTCAATTGAAGTACTTGGATCCTAAAAATTTAGAGACTGATGGAGATCTTATTGACGATATAAATTAGGATTTATGCTTTTAATAAGTCATTTACAACTTCACTTGCAATCAGTAGTCCTGCAACGGAGGGGACAAAGGAAATGCTCGCAGGTGGGCTTTCTTTAATTGGTGTTTCTTTCGAATATAGAACTTTCACATTTTGAATATTTCTTGCTTTTAATTCCCTTCTCATTACCCTTGCAAGAGGACAAACACTTGTTTTTTTTATGTCTGCAATTTCAAATAGGTGAGGATTCATTTTATTTCCTGTCCCCATACTGCTAATTATTGGAATGGAATGTTTTTTTGCTAACTCAATTAAAAGTATTTTTGCACTTACAGTATCAATTGCATCAATAATGTAATTACAAGTTTTTAATTCATCTTCTATCAGATGAATGGTGTCTGAAAGAAAAAAAATGGGATACGTTGTTACTTTTATGTTGGGATTAATATCTAAAATCCGTTTTTTTGCACACTCAGTTTTCAATCCTCCAATTGTTGAATGCAATGCAAAAAGCTGTCTGTTTATGTTGCTCTCACAAATGATATCGTTATCAATAAGAAGAAAATTTGTAATTCCAACACGAGCCAAAGCCTCTAAAACAAAAGAGCCTACTCCACCAAGGCCAAATAGAGCAACTTTTGATGAATTTAATTTTTGCAAAGAAGTCTCCCCTATCAATTTCTGGGTTCGGGAAAATTGCGTTTCACCTTGGAGAGAGTTGTATTTCTTTGTACTATCTACACTTTCAGTTTCTTTCATTTTTAAATCCAAAAAATATTTTTTATTGTGGATAAGTTGTGTATAAATTATTGATATCTTATAAAAACATCCCAAAATAAAAATCTTTGTTATATAATAAAAAGCTATTGCAATTTTATCAAGTACCTTTCTTAAAGTATTTAGAAAATTCTAGATTTTTTTCAAAGAGGAAATAAAAGGGGTATCCAACAAATCACCGCATAGATAAATAAATGACTTCAAAATACAACAAATTTATCCAAAATGTCTGATTTTTGGGTGTATTTTTAAAGAATTTTATGAAATACCTTTTTTTTAGCATGTTACCAATTATGAGTAAAAATATTCATGTCAATACAATTTTAAAAATAAAAAATAAAAAATAGCGAATTTAAGAAAATTCTCTAAAAACAACTAAACAAACGTATGCGTATAGAAGGTTTTCCCGAAGAAGAAGATGTTTTCTGTATGTGGAAAACTTGTGGAAAAAAATAAATATATGATTTAATATTCTACCCAATTCTTGATTTATATGGTATACTTTTATAATGCAAGAAATTAAAGCGTATTGTGGAAGTCCTATGCCATATGGAGCTTCTAAAAAAAATGATGGTATTAATTTTAGTATATTTTCTCGAAATGCCACTGGTGTTACAATTGAAATCTTTGCAAATGAAAACGACGATAACGCGTGCTATTGTTACACGTTTAACAATCAAAATAATAGAACTGGCGATGTGTGGCATGTGTTTCTTGAAGGATTACAGCCTGGAGCTCTATATTTATATCGTGTTGATGGTCCCTTCAATCCAGAAAAAGGGCAGCGCTTTGATAAGAATGTGTATATAATAGATCCGTATGCCAAGGCATTAACAAAGACCTCTCTTTTTGATAACCTTCCGAGAGATTACAAGGCTCCACAAGTCCAAGAAGATATTGTTTTATCAAAACGACTACAAGCTAGCCTTTTTCCCAAATGTGTAGTTGTTGACCAAGATGCATTTGATTGGCAAGGGGATCGGCCATTAAATTATCCACTGCGAAAAAGCATACTTTATGAAACTCACTTAAAAGGTTTTACACAAAGTGAATCATCTAACGTTAAGTATAAAGGAACATTTAAAGGGCTGACTGAAAAAATTCCGTACTTAAAAGAGCTTGGAATAACTAGTGTTGAATTATTGCCAATCCAAGAATTTGATGAGTTTGAAAATAACAATAAAAACCCTAAAACAGGAGCACGGTTAACAAACTATTGGGGTTATAGTACAATGTCTTTTTTTGCCCCAAAGTGCACATATTCTTCTAACACAGAGCCAGGAATGTGTGTGCAAGAGTTCAAAGAAATGGTTCGTGAGATGCATAAAAATGGTATAGAGATAATTCTTGATATTGTTTTTAATCACACGGCTGAAGGAAATGAGCAAGGTTTAACTTTTAACTTTAAGGGTTTGGATAACTCTATTTATTATATGCTTGAGGAGGCCGATAAAAGACGGTATAAAAATTACTCAGGCTGTGGAAATACACTAAATTGTAATCACCCTGTTGTACGAACGTTAATTATTGATTGTCTAAGATATTGGGTATGTGAAATGCATGTAGATGGTTTTCGCTTTGACTTAGGTTCAATTTTAGGCCGTGATCAAAATGGAGATATAATGGAAAACCCGCCTATGCTAGAGCGCATAGCACAAGAACCTGTCTTACGAAATACAAAAATAATTGCAGAAGCATGGGATGCTGGAGGTGCTTACCAAGTAGGAGTCTTTCCTGGTGGTAGATGGGCTGAATGGAACGACCGTTATCGAGATGATATTAGAAAGTTTTGGCGCGGGGATGATAATTGTGCAAATGGGGCTGCAACACGCCTTTCTGGGAGTTCAGATTTATACTTACGAGATGGTCGGAAACCTTTTCATTCAATCAATTTTTTAACGAGTCATGACGGCTTTACTTTAAATGATTTGGTAAGTTATAACTCAAAACACAATGAAGAAAATGGGGAAGAAAACAGAGATGGATCAGACAATAACCTGAGCTATAATTATGGTTATGAGGGAGAGACAACAAATAAAGAAATTGAAGTAATTCGAAACAGGCAAATAAAGAATTTTTTACTAACTCTTTTTTTATCACAAGGAACTCCAATGCTTCTTGCTGGGGATGAATTTCGAAACACTCAAAGAGGGAATAATAACTCGTATTGTCAAGATAATGAAACGAGTTGGATAGACTGGAAACTTAAAGAAAGGCATTCTGAAATTTTTCGTTTTGCAAAAAAAAGCATTTCTTTTAGATTACATCACCCTGCTTTTTGTAGACCAGAGTTTTTTTTAGGGAAAGACCTGTCGTATAATAGCTTACTTGATATAGCATGGTTTGATGAAAAAGCTCAGATGCGAGATTGGACGAAAGATAATAAATTTTTGGCATGTCTGCTTAATGGAAGTAGAGCAGAAATTTTTAGCGACCGAGATGATAATGATTTTTACTTGTTAATAAATCCCTCAATGCAAGATATTTCTTTTATTCTAGCGCAACCACGCACAGGGACAAAATGGTACAGGGCCATTGATACTTCCTTAGATGCACCACATGACTTTGCTGTTCCTGGAGAAGAAGGGATCATTTCACAAGACCAACCGTATATATTAGCCGCACATAGTATGGCTGTATTGATTAGTAAATAACATTTGTAAGAAGAAGACAGGAGTGCTTGTGTATATGCGAAAAATAGGGTATATTTTAAACAAGTATATGACTACTTACGCACTTATTTGGCAACATCTTATCTTAACTAAGGAGTGAGTATGAATTTTGATTTAGAATCTTTTAAAGAACGACTAAAGGCGCGCCTCAAACGACAGTATGGAAAAGAGCTTGATCAAGCGACACTTCGTCAAGTTTATGATGCAAGTGCGGCTTCTATTCAAGAAATTACAATGGATAATTGGATGAAAACTCGTAATGCACATGAAGCAAAGGGAGTTCGTTCTGTTTATTACTTTTCAGCAGAGTTTCTTATGGGGCGAGCCCTAGGGAATAACTTAATAAACACTTTAATAAAAGATAATGTGATTAGTGCATTAGACGACTTAGGTATTGACTATAATGAGATTGAAGATCAAGAGCCAGATGCAGCATTAGGAAATGGCGGTCTGGGTCGCCTAGCAGCATGTTTTTTAGACTCACTTGCAACATTAAATTATCCTGCAGTAGGTTATGGAATACGATATGAGTATGGAATGTTCGAGCAGCACATTGAAAATGGTTTTCAAGTAGAATATCCTGATAACTGGCTTAGACATAGAGACCCATGGCAAATAAAAAGGAGTGATCTTTCTGTACAAGTTAGTTTAGGTGGAAATGTTGTTGTTAAAAAAGATTTGTCTGGCGAAGATGTTTTTTCCGTTGAAAATGCTGAAATAATAACTGCAACTCCATTTGATACACCAATTATTGGATATGATACAAATACAATTAATACACTTCGTTTATGGCGGGCATCTTCTCCAAATGGTTTTGACTTACAGCTATTTAATGATATGCATTATAACCGTGCCGTAGAAAGAAAAAATTCTGCAGAAAACATATCGAGGGTTCTTTATCCAAATGACGCAGGACCTTCTGGAAAAACATTACGCTTAAAGCAACAATACTTTTTCTGCTCTGCAAGTTTACAAGATCTTGTTAGAAAATATGTATGTACATATGGGAAGGATTTTTCAAAGTTTTCAGAGTTCCATGTTATTCAATTAAATGATACGCATCCAGTAGTAGCTATACCAGAGCTTATGAGAATTTTGATGGATGAATATCGAGTTGGATGGGAAGAAGCTTGGAGTGTCGTTACAAAAACGTTTGCGTATACGAATCATACAATTCTATCTGAGGCTTTAGAAAAGTGGCCAATAGATATTTTCCAAGGATTGCTGCCTAGAATTTACCAAATTGTTGATGAGATTAACAGACGCTTTAATTTGGAAACAAAGGAAAGCTTTCCAAATGATTATGAAAAGCAAAATAGAATGAGTATCATTTCTAGAGGAATGATTCATATGGCGTGGTTGGCAATACATGCATGCTTTAGTGTAAATGGGGTTGCCGCGCTTCATACAAAAATCTTAAAAGAAAGTGAATTAAAAGATTGGACTGATTTGTATCCAACAAAATTCAATAATAAAACAAATGGTGTAACGCAAAGAAGGTGGTTGTTAAGTGCAAATCCACTGTTAGCAAATTTTATTAATGAAAAAATCGGACCGCAATGGCAAAAAGATTTTTCTTTACTAAAAGGGCTTGAAAAGTTCGCAGACGATGAGAATATTTTAAATGAGATTCTGGAAATAAAAAATAAAAACAAAGAGACTCTTGCATTATGGCTAAAAGAAACACAAAATGAATTTGTTGATGTTAATTCTATTTTTGATACACAAATTAAAAGGTTACACGAGTATAAAAGGCAACTTTTAAATGTATTGCATATAATATACTTGTACAATAAATTACTTGATGACCCTAGTTTCAATCCGCCAAGTAGAACCTTCTTGTTTGGAGCAAAGGCCGCATCTGGTTATAGAAGGGCAAAAGCAATAATAAAGCTTATTACCTCTATTGCCGATAAAATAAATAATGATACAAGAATTAGGGGAAAGCTTCGTATAATTTTTGTCCATAATTATAGAGTAACTGCAGCTGAAAAATTGTTTCCAGCATCTGATGTTTCTGAACAAATCTCAACAGCTGGAAAAGAAGCTTCTGGAACAGGAAACATGAAATTTATGATAAATGGGGCTTTAACACTAGGAACATTAGATGGGGCAAATATTGAAATAGTTGAAGAAGCTGGGGAAGAAAATGCTTTTATTTTTGGATTAACAGCTCAAGAGATTGTCGACATTGAAAAAACGTATAGTTATAACCCGCAAAAATATATTCAACAAAATCCAGGGTTAGCCCGTGCGTTAGAGCAGTTAATTGATGGAACCTTCTCTTCAGATACAGGAATGTTTAGAGAGTTATATGATTCACTTGTGTATGGAATTGAAGGACAACGGCCAGATACGTATTATGTACTAGCTGATTTTGATGAGTATTGCATAGCGCAAGAAAAAGTAGCTGCTGCTTATGAGAACAAATTAGGTTGGGCAAGAAAGGTGCTTTTAAATATTGCTCGATCAGGAAAATTTTCATCAGATAGAACGATTGAAGATTATGTACAAGATATTTGGAAACTAAAAAAAATTACGATTTAACATCTGTTTAAGGAGAAAAAAATGCAACATAAACAAGATTTTTATTCTGAAGATAGTATGAGTGGTCTCACGGATCAAGAAAAAATACAATTACCTTTTTACGTAAAAATGACATTCGCTGTTATTGGTATATTTAGCTTTATTATTGCTATATTAGCATTTCTTGGACAGATTGAAAGTGCTGTATTTTTAATTTTTGGAATTACATTCATTTTTTTATCATTTGTGTTTTTTAAAAAAGGAAATATAAAAAAAGGTACGTCGATGGCCACGATTGGGATTTTAGTGGCACAAAGTGTTGTAACGTTTTTTTTACAATTTGGTTCAAACCCATACGGGTTATATAGAATTTTAGCGTTTGCCCTTTTTCTGTATATAGCTAAATACTTTTTATCGTCATCAACTAAAGAAATTTTTGCATATGCTTTTGTTTCTTTTATGATGTTTTTAGGGAAAGCCTTTTTATCATATGGTGATATTTTGCAAGAAGATTTGTCTGTCTACTATGCTTGCATTGTGATAGGAATTGTGTGTTATGTTTTTACAACCATGTTGTTTTTAGGGCTGTTTCAGATGTTAAAAGATTTGAGTGCTTTTGCAGAAAAGGGGAAAGACTCTGCCCAGTCGGCTTTGGTTCAAATTACGGGTGTTTTGAGTGAAAGTAAGCAAGGGCTTGAAGTAGGAAATATTTTATCACAAGAAGCAGAAGGAGCAACTAATGATGCCCAGAGAGTTGTTGGAGCGTTTGGAACATTGAAGAACTCTTGCTCAGAGTTGAACGCTTCAGTAGAAGAAGTCTTGAGTCTTTTTATTGAAGTAGAAAAAGGTTCAACTGTAATGCTTGAAGGAACTAGAACACAAGCAGAGTCAATTTCTGAGAGTTCTGCCGCTTTAACAGAAATTTCAACAAATCTATCTAGTATTAATGAAATTGCTTCTCAACGAAGCCAAAATATGAATGAGTTGTTAAATTCATTAAAGAGTCAAAAATCTCTTATACAAGAAGCGTTGTTTGAAGTACAAAAAGTAAAAGAATCTTCTTCAAGTATTTCAAGTTTTATACATACGGTAGAAGATATTTCAAATCAAACAGGGTTGTTGGCTATGAATGCTTCAATAGAAGCGGCACATGCGGGGCAAGCTGGTAAAGGGTTTGCAGTTATTGCTCAAGAAATTAGAAAGTTATCAGAAGAGACCTCTAAAAATGCTGCATATATAGGTGATGTTTTAAGTGCAAATGAACAAACTGTAGAAACAGCAGCAAATGCTGTAATCTCTTTTGCTTCGCAGGCTGATAAAAGCACAGAAGAGCTACAAGGAACAATCGAAGCCCTTGATGGAATACTACTTGGAATATCCGAAATGGATATTGGAACACGCTCTGTAATGAATTCTCTTCAAGGGATTGTTGAAACATCAAAAACAACAAATAATGTTGTTGATGGAGTTTCTGAAAAAATAATTAAGCAAAGAGAGTTGCTAGATATAATTTCTGTTTTTTCACATACAGTAGATAAAGAGGTAAATACTGCACGTGAACAAATAACAAAAATACAAGAAGCCTTGCAAACGATTAAGGAAACATCAGGAAAGAATGTTGAGGTATCACAGTCTGTGAATGATGCATTAAAAAATATAAATATATAAAAAAAACGACTTGTTTATAAAACAAGTCGTTTTTTTATAAAAAAGAATTTGAAACAAGGTCATGTACAGCCTTCTCTCCACCTGCACAAAGTGCAGTAACAAAAGGTCGCCCAATAAGAACTTCACTTACTCCATATGAAGAGGCAATTTCAATATCCTGCTTGTTTCTAAGTCCGCCATCAACCCAGAGCTCTCCGCAGTATTTTGCCAATTCTTGACCATAAGAGGATAAAAAATCTGCTGTGCTTCCAGTTCTGTTATCGACACGGCCTCCATGATTAGAAATAACTACAACATCAGGTTTTACTTCTTGCACCAGGCTTATTTCATCTTTGTTAAAGATTCCCTTAATAATAAAGGGTGTTTTTACATGCTTTTTTACTTCAATCAATTGCTGGGCTGTTTTTTGCTCTAAGTTTACCAAGTTTCTCATTGTGATGATATTATATGAATCGATATCAATTCCTATAGACTCGTTAACTTCTTTTGCCCATTCGATGCGCTCATAGATTTTATTATTTGTGTATGGCTTAATAAAAACAGCAGCTTTTGTCGAAGGAAAGGAAAGTTGTATTTTTTTTATAGCTTCTATACCTGAAAGTAATTTAAGATCTGGATATCCATCACCTAAACTTAGCGACACTCCAGCTGCATGAACTGCTTTTAATAAGTCATAGTAAAAGGATACCTCATCTTCATATCCAATATTTTCAACAGCACCTGTCATAGGGCCTAGGCGAATTTTGGCAATGCCAGAGTGAGATATAGTACCTCGTGAGATTTTCTTCCAGTCTTGATAATTTAGTTTAAAGTTTGCATTATTTGAAATTCCACCCATTCCAGGCAGCTCTCCAATACAACCGTTGCCATCGCAAATATTGCAAAAATGACATTTTGAGCTATGTTCATTCATCTTATAAATTTCGGCAAAAAAGAAGCTATTGTTAACCTTTTAATTATTATTTCCAAAACAAGTTCCAGCAGCAATTCCTGATAAAAGAACGCTGTCATCTAGTGGAACCTTCTTTGTTTTTCCTGCAACTTTATCAAGTGTAACACTTTGAACAGAGTTATTTTTCATACAAACCATTTTTCCGAAATCACCTCTTGCAAGCATATGTGCCGCTTGCACTCCAAATTGAGTAGCAAGTACTCTATCAAATGGTGTTGGTGTCCCTCCCCTTTGGATATACCCAAGTACCGTCACCCGAGATTCTAGGCTTGTTGCTGTTTCCAGCTCTTTTGCAATTCTGTAACCTATCGACTGGGGCATATTTTTTCGATTTATTTTAAATTCTTTTTTATCCATCAAGGCTTCTTTTTCACTTCTTGCACCTTCTGCAACAACAACTATTGAAAAATTTTTTCCTTGTTCTTTTCTTTTTTTTAAGTGCTTTGCTATTGTTTCAATATTGTACGGTATTTCAGGAATAAGTATGACATCTCCTCCTCCTGCAACGCCCGCATATAAAGCTAGCCATCCTGCTTTATGCCCCATTAGTTCTATTATCATGATTCTATTATGGCTGTGTGCTGTTGAGTGTAATCTATCAATTGCTTGTGTTGCAACATCTAGAGCTGTATGAAAGCCAAAAGTTATGTCTGTTTGCGCAAGGTCATTATCTATGGTTTTTGGTAGAGCAATAATATTTAGGCCTTCTTCACTTAATAACTTTCCTGTTGTATTTGTGCCATTGCCACCAAGTAAAACTAAGGCATCAAGCCCCAAAGCACTATAATTTTTTTTGATGCTTTCAACAGCTGTGAGTCCAGTAATAGGGTTTTTTTCAATAATTTTGAAGGGCTTTTCTCGGGAGGTTCCTAAAACAGTTCCCCCTATTGTTAGTATACCAGAAAAATCTGTTGATTTTAATTCATGGGCTTTTCCATCTATCAAACCTTTAAATCCGTCTTCAATTCCTATAACACGCATTCCATATTCATCGATAGCCGTTCTTGCGACACCTCTAATTGCAGCATTTAGGCCTGGTGCATCACCACCAGAAGTTAAAATTCCAAAGGTTTTTACTACAGATTTTTTCATTGAACCCTTTCCAGATATGTTTTGGTAGAGATATGCTCAAAAAATAGCATAAACTGTCTTATTTTTATAGTATATCATCTTTACCTCTTCCACGCAAGTCAATTTTATGGTATTATCTTTTTAGTATGAAAAAAGCAAAGCACATATATGTATTTATTAGTTTTATGTCCGTGTTGTTCTCTTTATATGGGCAACGCATAACGCCACAAGCGCCACAATCAAATCCGCATACAGAAATACTGATTGGGAATGAAGATGGCTTGTTTCGGGCAGGGTCATATAATCCTGTTTCTATTTGGTCTGAAGGTTCTGTAGAAAAAATTATTTATGCAGATGGCTGGTATTTATTAACTACGAAAGGCGTAATATTTAGCAAGGATTTAAAACAATTCGAGCAGAGAAATGGAGGCTTGCCTTTCAGTACTGTGAAAGAGTATGATGATGGCAAAATAAGTTTTGTTCAACAAGTTCATCCTTTAAAAGACTTAGAAGTTTTGCCAGGCGACAGTAGAACTCTCGTTACAACAACAAAAAGTGAAACTTTTATTACACGTAATGGTGGGTTGACCTGGGACTCATTAGGCTTTAGTGCTCGAACGGTGGGAGCGAAGGCCGTTTCAGTTGCAATGCTTCCTGTACAACAGCAAGGAACTCTGCGAGATGTATTGACAGTATTTTTATCACATACAATATATGGTGTTGCATATATATATCCAGATAGCTCAAACCCCCAGTGGGTTGATATTCCGACGGGTTTTGATAAAGTTCCCACACTAGATAACCCAGATGAAGTTGCTGATATATTAGCTGTTAAAGAAACGCAAGCAGATGGCAGTCAAAAAACCGAAGTGTATTTTACACAGAGTTTTTTACCACGTTTATATAAGCTTGACTGGCAAAACAAAAAGGTTGAGCTTATTGCCTCAACAAGTGAGCCGGTGGATACATGGGACAGCTTAGTTTCAGTTGGCTCAGATTTAGCTTTCGTCAGTATGGATGGACTTCGGTTTTTTTCCAAAGAAAGTAATGCGTTGGCAGAACGTTCTTTTACTGAAAGAAAGATACAGGATCAACTAAAAAAGGTTAAAAAAACAGCGCATTGTGCATGGATTCCACCGTCTGTTTCAGGATTAAACACTGCCTTTGGGCTAAATGAGCTTTGGATGACTCAAACAGACACCTTAGAAAGTGATTACACAAAGGAAGTAAGCGATAAGAGAAGTATTTATGTTCCTTCTGGACAAGTACGAACTGAAAGTGGAATAAATGAATTTCTTTCAATACTAAAAGAAAATGATTTGAATAGTATTGTTATTGATATGAAAGATGATAAAGGTGTATTGCGATATGAATCTAAAGATCCGTTTGTTATGGAGAAAGCTCACATAAGTCAATATGCACTTGATGTTGAAAGCTTTGTAAAGACATTTAAGGAAAATGATATTTATCTCATTGCACGCTTGGTTGTATTTAAAGATCCAAACTTGTATAAATACAACAACAGAGAGTATGCTGTTTGGGATAGGACAACAAATTATTCTTGGCTGGGTATTAGGAGCTATGAAGAAGATGGTACAACATCATATTATGATGAACATTGGGTGGATCCTTATTCACATGAGGTATGGGAATATAATATAGCAATTGCAAAAGAGCTTGTTGCCCTCGGATTTGATGAAATACAGTTTGACTATATTCGGTTTCCAACAGATGGTAAAAACTTAAATAATGCCTCTTATAGATGGCAAGATCAAGGAATGGATAAAGAAAGTGCACTTGTTTCTTTTTTATCGTATGCACGAAAAAATCTTGATGTGCCAATTGGTGTAGATATTTATGGTGTAAATGGATGGTATAGAAGTGGGTCGAGAACAGGACAAGATGTAGAGCTTCTCGCTCCATACGTTGATGTTATCTGCCCTATGTTCTACCCAAGTCATTTTGAACAAATTTTTTTAGCGTACACTCCTGTTGTAGAAAGACCTTACAGAATATATTTTTATGGAACTTATAGAAACACGGTCATTGCCCGCAACCAAGCTTTGATTAGGCCTTGGCTACAGTCATTTTTCTTAAACGTGTCATATGATCAAACTCATTATGGGGATGACTATGTACAGCGACAAGTTTTTGGGGTTCGGGATGCAACAGATACTGGGTATATGTATTGGAATAATGTTGGCCGCTACGATGAAGTTCGCCCTGATGTTGGTGGTATAAAAGAGAATACGCCTTATCCATGGGAAAAAGCGGCTAGAGATGTTACTACAAAAAAACCTGCTTTTTCTGGGCAATAAATAATAGGAGGGTTAAGTGATCCCAATTTTTGATTCTTCGGTATATGACTGGGGCATACAAGTTATTTCTTCAGTACAGGCAGTGAAAAATTCTGCTTTAACCCTTATTATGCTGTTTATAAGTTTTTTATCAGATCCTTTAGCATATTTATGCGCGCTCCCGATTATTTTTTGGTGCGTAGATACCAAAAAAGGCTTCTCGGTTGCTATAATTGTGCTGTTTTCTGCTTCAATAAATACAAGTTTAAAAGATTTATTGCAAGTACCAAGACCCTATGAGGTAAAGCCAGCTATAGGGTTAGATACAGTAGATGGCTTTTCAACACCGTCAGGCCATTCTCAAAACTCAGCAACTTTTTGGCCATATGTTACTTCATTGTTTGTAAATAAACAAAAGG
The DNA here is from genome assembly GCA_964369855.1 of uncultured Treponemataceae bacterium. GTDB lineage: Bacteria > Spirochaetota > Spirochaetia > Treponematales > Treponemataceae > CAYJFX01. The sequence goes on from CAYJGO010000001.1 coordinate 13,699, forward strand.
CAATAAAGGTCCTTTTATCATTTCTTCCACCTTTTTTAATAGGCTTTTCACGCATTTATTTAGGGGTGCACTACCCTACAGATGTATTATTAGGATGGGCTTTAGGGTTAGTCATTTTTTGTGGGGCAGTATTATTTTTACCCAAAATTAGTTTCTGTTTAGGACGTTTACCAAAGTCAATAAAAATACTCATAGCGGGTTTGTTTGGCATTTTACTCACAAAAATAAACCCTTTGGACACCTCTATGCCGGCTGCATTTTTTGGTTTGGGAATAGGCTATGTGTATTTATGTGAAAGTGGGGGCTATGATGCAAAAAATGGAACAGTCAAAGAAAAAGTTTTGCGTATTATACTAGGGCTTTTTGTTCTTGGGTTACTGTATGTTGGATTAAAAGTTGTTTTCCCTGGTGAAGGAGATCAAAATTACCAACTTTTTCGATTTATCCGATATGGAGCATTAGGGTTTTTTGGAAGTTTTATACTGCCAAAGATTTTTATATCGATGAAAATTGCATCAAAAATAAAAGCCGATGAATAATTATACACCTGATGAACCAATAGTAGCAATTGCAACGGCCCTTGCCCCTTCAGCGCTTGGTGTAATTAGACTTTCCGGAAAAAACTCAATTGAGCTGCTTTCGAAAGTGTTTTCTCGCGAAAAAATTTTGCAAGAGGCTCAAGGAAACACTCTTGTGTATGGGTGGATAATAAATAAAAATGAGAGCTCTGCATTACAAAAAATAGATGAAGTTATGGTAGGTGTATATAGAGCTCCAAAGAGCTTTACAGGAGAAGAGATGGCAGAAATATTCTGTCATGGAGGAACAACCAGTGTTTTGGCAATTTATACCTTGCTTCAGGCTTCAGGCTTTAGGGTTGCAGAACCAGGGGAGTTTACATTTAGGGCTTTTATACACTCTAAGATTGATTTAACGCAAGCTGAGGCAGTTAATGAGATAATATCGGCAAAAACAGATGAAGGAAGAAGCCGTGCTGTAGGAAGGCTTGCAGGAGCGTTATATGCAGAGATTGAAAATATTAAAAAGCTTGTCATTGAAACTCTTGCGGATATAGAAGCAGAAGTTGAATATCCAGAAGATGAGAACGCAATTGCAAATGCCTTTAATTCTAATAAATTAGAAGAGGCATATGAAAAACTTATGACTATAGCAAATTCTTGGGCTAGTGAAAAAATGTATCAGGATGGCGTTAGAGTTGTGTTAGCTGGAAAAACAAATGCAGGAAAGTCAAGCTTGTTTAATGCTCTATTAAAGGAAGATAGAGCCATCGTTTCTGATATTCATGGAACAACAAGAGATTGGATTGAAAGTTGGCTTTCTTTAAACGGCATACCAGCACGACTTTTTGATACTGCAGGTATTAGGGAAACAGACGATGTTATTGAAAAAGCAGGTCTTGAAAGATCGTATGAGTTGGTACGGGATGCTGATGTAGTGTTATATCTTGTGGATGTTACTAGAGGGCTGCAAGATGAAGAAAAAGAAACCATAAAAAAATATAAAACACCAGTTGTTCTTGTGTGGAACAAATGTGATGTGCTTGAAAAAAACGGACAAGAAATAGATATAAATGAACTCTGCAATTTTCAAGTACGAATAAGTTCTAAAAATGGATTAGGAATTGATAATCTAATTACAAAAACAGCTGAGATAATAAAAGGAAAAAAAAGTACAGAAAGAATTCAAGCAGGGCTAGGAACACAAAGACAAAAAAAAGCAGTAGATGATGCACTAGAGGCATTAGAACATGCCTTAGAAGCTACAAAAAAGGAAATGCCTCTTGATGCCATAGGGCAAGATTTAGATGAGGCATTACAGTATTTAGGAGAAATAACTGGTGTTGTTAGTGCTGATGATATTTTAGAAAGTATTTTCTCTCGTTTTTGTGTTGGAAAATAAAAATCTAGCGTTTTTTAGATTTAAATATTGGGTCCATTTTTTCTTCAAGATTAAACTTTTTTGTAATATAAGCAACAAGTTTCTGGTAAACGATTATGGCCAAAACTATTGATAAAACAAAAATTACTGGTAAAATAAAAGCCAAATAATTAGGAAAAAGAACTGCTGCTAACATTGCGAATAAAAAAATAAAAATCAGGGTTATAATTATATTAAATATTGTTCCAAGTGTTATAAATAAGATTGTATTTTGTTTTTTTGTCATTTCTATTTTTCCTTATTAGTATTAGAATTTTTTTGCTCATCCCAAGATGCTTTGCCAAGGGAAACAAGCAGAAGTAAGCCGCTAATTACGACAGACATATCGGCAACGTTAAATACAGGCCAGCGAGTTAAGTATAATCCCAAAAAATCGATATTAAAAAAGTCAACATCTATAAAATCGACAACACCACCTGGTCTAAAAAACCTATCAATTAAATTTCCAATTCCACCACCAACAATTCCCCAAAGGCACCATCCTTGAAGTTTTGTAAATTCTGAAGTCCTAAAATAGTAAATAATCACACCAATTAGAACAAGCAACGGAAACCACTTAAGTAATATTATACGAATCACAGGGGCAAAATCATGTCCGAAGCTAAAGGCTGCGCCAGTATTCCAAACATGCGTAATTCGCAGTAAGTCATTAAAAAAACTAGCATAAATTGTTCCAGGCTCAATTACATTGAAAACAATAGCTTTGGTGATTTGGTCTAAGATTATTATAGCGAGAGCTAAGAAAATTGGATAGAATTTTGATCGGTCTTTCTTTTTTTCTTGTAGCTCAACTGTTTCTGTTTTATTCATTTTTTCTCCTGTATTAACATGGTTGTTAATGCTAGTTATTATACTGTTTATTATATAAAAAAACTATAGGCCTGTTGGTATATTAATAAATGCAACCTCAATATTTCTTTCCTGTTGCAATTTTTCACCAAGTAATGTAACTCCAATAGTTTCAGTGTTGTAATGACCGGCTGCTATTACATTTATATGATTTTCTAAGGCTGTATGGTAAGATTCATGTGATATCTCACCTGTAATAAATAAATGTACGTTACTGCTTATGGCTTCTTCTAATAAATCACCTGCTCCACCGGAAACTATCGCCACAGTTTCAATCTCCTTAACGCCAAATGGTAAAACGCAATTTGGTGACTGGCCTTTTGGTAAAAGACGTTCTAATGTTTTCTCACAAGTTAGAGGCTTTTCAAATGTCCCACACACACCCAGGGACATTCCATTCCATAAACCAAACGGCTGCAGATTTTTTAAGTTAAGAACTTGAGCAAGTCCATAGTTGTTTCCGACTTCTGTGTTTGCATCAAGTGGTATATGGCATGCATATAAAGCTATATCATTATCAATAAGGGTTTTTATTCTTTCATAATGAGTACCTGTTAGTTTTTGTTCATGACCCCAAAATAAACCGTGATGAACTACTAAAACTTGAGCTCCCATCTCTATTGTTTGCTTTATAGTCTCTAGGCAAGCGTCTACAGCAAAAGCAACTTTTGTTATGGAGTCTTTGTGCGGGCTTTTATTTTGTACTTGGATACCATTTTGCGATGGATCATTATTGAAATTTTCTGGTGTTAAAAAGGAGTTAAAGTAATTATCAAGTTCATTTAGTGTCATTTTGTCTGTCCTCATGTAGAGCTTTTATTCTTTGTAATACTGCTTGTGAAAAAGTTAATTCTGGGTTTTCCTTTAATGCAAAATTTCTTTGCTCCCTATATTCTGATGCATTTTCAAAAAGAATAAAATAAGAATCAAACGGGTTTAAAACTACAACATCTCCAAAGCCAAATGAATAATAAGAGTCAACATCTTTTTCTCCAGTTGTAGAAAAAACACCCAACACAAAATCAGGATAGTTTTTCCGTGCTTCGAGAGCAATTTGACGAGATTCCCCTTCTGCCACAATTAGTACAGAGGAGTACTTTTGAGTGGCAAACGAAAGTAGTGTTGCTAGCTCTAATTCTTTTTGTTTAAAAAAACCTTGATTATTTTTCTTATCTTCAATTGAAATATGGCGCAAAGAAAAATTTCTAAAAACAGGTTTTGTATTAATAGGAAAATCTGAGTTTGTTCCAGTTTTTGGGGCATCTGGTGTGAAGAAGTCCCCAGTTAAAACTGTCACCCCTTGCTCTGCGATGGATGATAGCTTTAATGCTGAGTCTGCTGACATAGTACCTATATCGCTCAAAAAAATTACTGCTGGGTCTTTATATACTACCTCAGGAGATTCGTAGGAAAATTGTGTTGCAGTTTCTATTGAATACTCGGTTAATATTAAATTTGTAGATTCAAAAATGTTATCATTTTTAGAAAAACCTCGTGAAAATGAGCCAAAGTATGACTCTTGAGTATATACAGTCTTGTTTATGTAGGCAGGTTGAAAAATAATACAGAGAATAAAACATATTAAAACACAAGCCGCTTCTATATAGGAAACTACCTGGAAGGTCATTGTGTACCGTCCAGTATAAAGTTTTGAAAACAAGCGGTATAAAGAAGTCATGTTGGTAAGCAGAATTATGAAGGATAATGAAAGGATTATTATCATTAAGAGGTTTAAACCAAAAACAGCTATGAGCAATATTGAAAAGAAAAAACTAATAACAGCAAGTATTGCATAAACATCAATGTTGCGGTTTTTTTTAAACAATGGCCGTAATGTCACAAGAAGCAAAAATAATAATATTACACATTGCCCAAGTAAAATATCAACTAAAAGTATCATGTATACATAATAAAGGATTCTGGCAATTAAAACAACTAGAAATAGGAAAAAAAGAAGTAAAAACAAAGGAAAGGCTTTACACTTTTTTACTTTTAGTGGTATAATATTATATGGCAGATTCACGATTAGATTCAACAAAAATACAAAAAGCAGTTCAAGCAGGTATTCCTCTTTCTATTACAACTCACACGCTGCCCCATGAGATGGAACTATACATGGCAGAAGTGCTTATGGCCTTTCTTAAAGAGTTAAAGCAAGAGGCAATGTCAGAATACCTAATATATTGCCTAAATGAGCTTGCAACTAATGCAAAAAAAGCAAATACAAAACGAGTCTACTTTCAAGAAAAAGGGCTAGATATAAATAATATAGATGATTATGAAAAAGGTATGGAAAACTTTAAGAACGATACCTTAAATAATATTAAACACTATCTTGGGCTTCAAAAAGAGCAAGGTTATTACATAAAGCTTTTATTTCAACATAAAGCGAATAAAATAAAAATCGAAATAAGAAATAATGCTCCATTAACAGTTTTTGAATATAAGAGAATACATGATAAAATAGCAAGAGCACAGCGATACTCCTCTGTAGATGATGCCTTTTCACAAATACTGGATGACTCAGAAGGCGCTGGGCTAGGCATCATAATTATGATACTAATGCTTCAAAAAATTGGCTTGAAAGGGGATAGTTTTCAAGTGTTTTCGGAGGGTGACGAAACTATATCAAGAATTATTCTTCCACTGAGTGGCGATATTCAAGAAAAAATTTCTATACTTTCTGTTGAATTAGTAAACATGATTGATAAACTTCCTCAGTTTCCGGAAAATATTATTCATATTAATAATATGCTAAATGACCCAGAGTTCAAGCTTTCTGATATTGCTAGAAGTATTAGTAGTGATGTTTCCTTAACGGCAGACTTATTAAAGCTTGTAAATTCTGCGGCATTCTCCTTGCAGAATCCATGCCGAAATATAACTGATGCAGTAAAGCTTGTTGGAACACGTGGAATAAAGAACTTATTGTATTCTGTTGGGTCTATGAAGAGTGTTGGAACTGCTAGTGCAGATCAAAAAGTGCTATGGAATCATTCACACAAAGTTGCCTATTTTGCATATCATTTGAGCCGTAATTTCTTTCCTAAAATGAGAGAGGTGGTAGAAGATTCGTATGTATGTGGCCTATTACATGATATTGGGAAAGGAATATTTTATTCTGCACAGCCTAATTTTATGACAAAGCTTGAAAAACTTAGTGAAAAGAAGTCAATAGAACGACATACATTTGAAAAAATGCTTTCAGGGCAAAATCATGCTGAAATAGGGGCTTTGATAGCAGAGAAATGGAATTTTCCGACAGTTATTATTGATACAATTCGTGAGCATCATGACCCTGATATTAATAAGCCACTATCCCTAGTTGTTTATTTTTCAAATATGTTAGCAAATTATCAAGAAGGTACTATAGAGTATTATCAGTTCGATTCAGCTGTTCTAGAAGAATTAAAAATTACAAGTGAAGAGCATCTTATAAAATTATCTGATAGGCTTAAACTTGCATTCGAAAACGAGCAAGGCGAAACTGGTGCCACGTTTGCATAAGAATGCCAAAAGCAACACCAACATTTAGAGAAGCTTTTATTCCTGTAAGAGGTATGCTAACTCGACCGTAAGTGGCTCGTTTTAACCCCTCTGGGCTAATACCTAATTCTTCAGAGCCAACAATTACAATTCCTTTGTTTGGGAAAACAAATTCATCAATTGGAGTTCCGCCAGTTTCTAGTGCGAAAACAGGAATATCTTCAGGAAGTTCGTCTAGGCTGCACCGAGAAGTTTGTAAAAAATCAATACAGCCCATAGCGGAACGCTGGGCCCGTTGGTTTTTTTCATCTGTACAATCAGGGGATAAAAATATGCCGTGTGCTCCAAAAGCTTCTGCTGTTCTGTAAATTGAGCCTAGGTTGAATGGTGACCTAATATCTTCTGCATATACATAAATATCTTGGAAAAAAGTTCGTGTCCGAGTTGGGTCTGCATGTGGAGCTATAACTAAGTCCCACTCTGCAGGAAAGGTACCTATAATTTCAAGTAGCCTGTTGCGAGCATAGTTACATGCTCTTCTTTCATCAAAGGGTTGTGCTGTTAATAATTTTTGGAGCTCATTATATGAAGAGGGAGGTAGTTTCGGATCGTCAAGGACTAGTTGGATGAGTTTTTTCGTATACTCAGCACGTGGCATAGAAGAAAAATTATACTGAGATCCGCTCTTAGCAACATTATAGTCGGTGTCAATTCCTGCTATATCCCTTTCTAGGGCTCCAAAACAAAGTGCTATTTTGCGTCTGCGAAAACCACCCTTTAGCTGAAATAGTTTATCTGGATCAATCATAATATTAATATGCGCTTTTTATTATTTCAAATAAATCATTAGCAGTCATTGAACGAGGAAAAGAAAAAGAAGGTTCTAATTGTTCTGTGTTTTCCGCTACTAAAGCGAGCTGCTCCATGGAAATAGATAAATCTTTGAGGCGTGCTGGTAAGTTGGTCATAGCAATTTTGCTTCGAATTGCTTCAGAAAGGGCTATCACTGCATCGTCATCATTAGTATCTTGAGGGCAAATATTTAGAAATTTAGCTACTTTAGCAATTTTATCTGTTTTGTACTTTCTAACTTCATCGATTATATAAGGAAGAAGGATTGTGGCCGTTAGGGAGCGTGATATTTTATGGCGGGAATTAATGGCCAAGCTGATTCCAGAGCCAATACCAATAGAACTAGAAGCAGCAGCCAGGGAAATCATACTTGAAGCTTGAAATGATAGTTCTTCATTCGAAACTGTAGTCATTACTGTTGGGGTATCACTTAAGGATCCACTTAATAAGGTTAACGCTTTTTCAATCAAACTGTCAGAGAAGAAATTTGCTTTTTGAGAAGTGTATGCCTCAATGGCAATACACACTGCATGTAGAATCATCGACATGCGCTGACTTTCAGTGAATGAAACTGTTAGGGTTGGATCAAAAATTGCAGCCTTACAAATACTTGCTTGAGTTTTTAAAACTCGTACTTGCCGACTTCGAGCATCGATGATTGGTGTCTTATCAGAAAAAAGGAAGGGGTCACAAAGAGTAGTTGGGACACTAATTACTGGCAGTGCTCCTGCTGTAGGTGCTGATCCATCTATGTACTCATAAATATCATGTGACTCATTAATTATAGCAGCTACGCTTCTTGCTACGTTGCTTATGCGCGTCCCACCTACTGCTATAATTCCATGAACATGGGCTTCTCGAGCCAATGAACAAACTTGTTGTATTACACTTGCATCAGGTGCTGGGGGAATCTCATCATATACAAAAAAATCTATACTTCTTTCAATAAGGGCAGCTGTTATTTTTTCTGTGATACCAAACTCAGTTAAAACAGGGTCCATGATTAACATAAATCGAGAACCCCATTCTTTGGCATATTGGCCAAGCTGGCTCGAAGAGTATGAACCTAGAACAATGTTTGATGAAAGCTTAAAAATAAAGTCTGGCATTGGCTGTACTTTATAGCCCGAAGCTTTCCATTATCTTATCAGCAGTTGAAGAAACAACACTTTCATTTAAGTATGTAGGACTTTGAATTTTTTCCTTAACTTCAGCTACCCGATCCATACGGACATCTGGTGTTCCTGCAGCAATTTCAGATAAATACATACTTTCAGCTAAAGCTTTTGCTTCATTAGAAATCTCTATGCTGTCATGACCAGCAGAAACACTTCCTTTTTCTTCACTGCGCTGAGGTTTTTGAACGTTGTTTAGGGGATCAAGTCTCCCTAGTTTGTCAATAATCATTTTTACTTCGCCTCTCTTTCCTTGGTTTTTCACTCCAAAGCTTGAGCTTTTTTACTCCCGCAATAAAAACCGCAAACTCTCCAAGAATTTTTGGTCTATTTGCAAATTCACTGTATACTTCTACAGCCGTCCCCTCGATAATTTCTTCATGCATTTTCGTTAGTTCTCTACCTACTAATACACGTCGCTCACTATCTATATCGGCAATTTCTGCCAAAAGCTTAACTATTCTAAACGGAGATTCGTACAAAACGATAGCATATCCCGTTTCTAATAAAGCACTAACACGAGTGCGTCGCTTTCCAGGTTTTACTGGTAAAAAACCTTCAAAAATAATTGTTTTTCCACCCTCACCAGCGATACTTACAAGGGTTGCAAAGGCACTGGCACCTGGTATTGGTATTACTGTATGCCCTGCTATTCGAACCGTGCTTACTAAAACGGCTCCAGGGTCACTTATGGCTGGTGTTCCCGCATCACTTGCAAAGGCAATATTTTTACCATCATTCATAAGAGATACAATCTTTTCAGCAGCAGCCTCTTCATTTTGGGCTCTACATGAAATTAAAGGTTTTCTTATTCCATAATGCGTTAATAATTGCAACGTTCGCCGTGTGTCTTCTGCTGCTACATAATCAACACTTTCTAATACTTCAAGTGCTCGGTGCGTAATATCCTTTAAGTTTCCTATTGGCGTTGCCACCACATATAATTCTGACACATTATTATTATACTTCTTTTTTTGCATATACACAAGTAAAAAATCTGCCTAGTGCAATAAAAAGGGTTTTTTACCTGTTATTATTATAAAAGGAAGCCTGTATTTGTGAGTAAACTCCTTTTGTGCGGAGCAGAAAAAAAGTAATTTACATTAAAATTTATTTTTAAAATAATATTCCTTTTTTTCTAAATATATGATATACTGTAAATGAGATATTTTGCAAAAAACAGTAACTGTAGTCTCAATAGTCGCATTTGCGCTAATATGAAAGCTGACAGGGAAAACAATAAAGATATATCTCACAAGGAGTAACGGTGAGCAAACGCGATTTTCCAAAAATTCATTTCTATGATCAAGATTTTGTTGATATTTATGATAAAACCTGGTCTTGGGTACAAGATTTTTGGAAGGATTCAAAAACAGGGGCAACTTCACAAGATGGTTATTTTGTATATCCAACAGAGACAGGTAATGTTGTAGATCAGTTGGAGTCAATTTTTTCATCCTTTTTTCTTGTATATTCAAACAGAAATTTTCACGCACACCAAAACCTTGATTATCTATATGCACGGCAAGAATCAAATGGTGCTATTCGATGGAAGTATTTGCTTACTAAAAAGACACCTGTTTTAGATAGTAGCAATCCAGAAGGTGTCGGGCTTCCTCTTTTTGCATGGGCTGAGTTCAACTTGTTTCATAAGACAGCAAATAAGAAAAGAATAAAAGAAGTTATGCCAGTTCTACAAAAATATTCAACTTGGTTAGAGACAACTTTTAAGAAAGAAAATAGCTTGTATTCAGTTCCCTTTGAGGCTAGTACAATGTTTAATTCTCCTCGAGAGAAAACGGTATATCCAATCGATTTCAATGCTGCGATGGCTGTAAATGCCCTTTATATGGCAGCACTGGGAGATATTATCAATGATAAGGACTTAAATTTTCAGTATAAGAAGATGTACTTTTCATTAAAAACACAGATAAATGCACTTATGTGGGACCAAGAAACAGGGTTTTATTATGATCTTGATGAAAGTGAAAAAAAACTAACTCATAAAACAGTAGCTAATTTCTGGCCATTATTAGCTGAGATTCCAAACGAAGATAAGGCAGAAAAAATTATTAGTCATTTAAGCGATCCTCAATCGTTTGGAACAGACCACCCCTTCCCCTCTCTTTCTGTGTGTCATAAAAAATTTAGCAAAGATGGTGAAGGATACAGGGGGAGCGTTTTCCCTGCATTCAATTTTATGATTATCAAAGGTTTAGAAAAGTATCAACGCTATGACTTAGCTAGAGAAGCATCAATCCGGCATCTATACCATATGCTAGATTCACTTTTTCCAGATGAATCAAATAAGGGTGATTTATGGGAAGCATACCTTCCTTTAAAAGATGGCTATGCAAAAATGTCAGGAAGTGATACTTTCCCCCGCAAGCGACATATTTTATTTGCAGGACTTTCAACTATCGCCATAATGATAGAAAATATAATTGGATTAAATATAAGTCTTCCGCGAAAAACGGTAGATTGGACTATTCCTAACTTAGAGATGATGGGTATAGAAAATTTATCGTTAACAAGAAATCTTATTACTATTTTATCAAATAAAAGCTCTCGTGGTTGGGAGATTCAAATGGAGAGTGAAAAGTTATACTATTTCACTATTAACATACTGGGCGAAAAGAAAAAAACTCTACCTATTCCATCAGGAAAATGTTCTATGCTTATTGATAAGCTGTAAGGAGTGAGTATTTTGGCTGTGTATAATTCTCAGCAGTTTATAAAAATTTCATATACTAGGTACTCTTATGAAAACACTTGAGGCGGTAATTGAGCTAGGATCTACAGGTGTGCGTTTAATGGTTTGTGAAGTAGACTCTGATGGAAATTGGAATATTATAGATCGCTCTGAGTTATCAGTTTCTTTAGGCTGGGATGTTTTTATTTCTGGCTCAATTAGTACAGAAAGCCTGTTGCATTGCGTACATATTTTTGAAATTTTTCGTGAACAATTAGCAGGCTGGAGTATAAAGCCTTTTCAAGTGCGTACTATTGCTACAAGTGCATTACGCGAGGCTAAAAATAGAGACTCTGTTCTTGATAGAATTTTAATAAAAACAGGATTTCCTGTCAAGGTTATAGATGGTATCGAGGAAAGTAGGCTAATGTATTTGGCTGTTTTAGATACTCTCCGGCAAGATTTGCCAACTCAACAAAATAAAAATTCAATTATTTTAGAAATTGGCGGCGGATCTACAGAAATAATGCTACTTGAAAAAGGGAAAATAGCTACAGTTCACAGCTTAAGATTGGGAACTGTTATAATAGATCAATATATAAAGTCGATGGGTGGGTCAAGAAATGACACAAAACGGTACTTAGAAGACTTTATAAAAAATACTGGAGTGAACTTAAATTTTAGTAGCGATTTACAGAAAATACAACAATTTATTACTATTGGGTCAGATGCACAAATTATTGCTAAAGAAATAGGTGTCTTAATAGGGAATCGAACATGGTCAATTTCTAGAGAGAGTTTTTACTCTTTTGTAAATGAGTTTGATTTGCTTTCTGTAGAAGAATATGCGGGTAAATTGAAGGCTCATTATAATGATGTAAAATCACTTCCAATAAGCTTACTGGTTTATAAGTTGTTTTTAGACCTTACACAGGCACAAGAAATTATAGTCTCTGATACTACAATTCGTGAAGGGCTTTTTATAAGTAAATTTTCAAAAAATATACAATTACAAGAAAACTTTTTTACCCAAATTTTAGCTGCAGCATTAAACATTGGAAGAAGGTTTAAAATAGACGAACGCCATGCAAAACATGTAAAAAAAATAGCACTGAAGATTTATGATGTTATGGAGAGCGAACTGGGATTTCAAAAGGAGGCGCGTTTGTTTTTGGAAATCGCAGCTTTATTGCATGATGTAGGAACTTTTATACGCGAATCTGATCATGAGATTCATAGTCACTATATAATATCCCACTCAAATATTTTCGGACTTGAAAAAAACAATATTAATATTATTGCTTTAATTGCTCGATATCATAGAAATCCGTTAGTTATCCCAGATGATTCTGACTATATTTCATTGCCTCGTAAAGATAGAATGCATGTTTTAAAGCTATCGGCTATTCTTAGAATTGCCGATGCTTTAGATAGAGGGCACTCGCAGCGGATTGAGAATGTATCGGTTTCTCTTCGAGAAGCAAAGCTGATTATAGAACTTGAGTCTGCTCATGACACAAACTTAGAAAAACAGGCCGTGCGAGAAAAAGCAGATTTGTTTGAGTCTGTGTTTGCATATACCGTTTTAACACTCTAAAAATATTAGAAGGCAATTATGGCACCTGAAAAACAAAAATCCTCTCCCCTTTTTTTTAACAGGGAGCTCTCATGGATTGAATTTAATAATCGTGTTTTAAAAGAAGCACAAAATAAAAAAACTCCTCTTTTTGAAAGGATACGGTTTCTTTCAATTGTTTCATCAAATTTTGATGAGTTTTTTATGGTGCGTTTAGCAGGATTGAAAAATCAAGCAGAATTGAATTCAAATTGGAAAGATGATTCTGGTCTAAGTGCTAAAGAGCAAATAGACCAAATTTCTGTGCGAGCGCATGAAATTTTTGAAACGCAACATAGATTATTTAATGAAGAAATAATGGCAGCCTTAAAAAAAGAAGGGTTGGTGTATGTAACTCCTCAAGAATTTACGGATGAGCAAAAGCACTATGCTGAAAATTTTTTTCGAGAACAAGTGTACCCTTTGCTAACACCATTACGAACAGATGAGGATGAGTTGCCCCCAATCGCCAATTTACGAATTCATGTAGCATTTTTATTAAAACCTATTACAAATAATGAACGATTATATAAAACTAAAAAAAACCATGAAGGATCAAGTGTTTTAGCCCTTGTTCAGGTACCAACTACTGTGGATCGGATTATATGGTTTCCTTCACAATCTGGAGAAAAAAACTTTACTCTCATAGATAATATTATTTCTACATTTGGGACTAGTTTATTCTCGGGTTATACGGTTGAAGAAACATTGGTGTTTAAAGTTGTTTGTGATGCAGATTTTGCAGTAAATGAAGAGGTAGAGGATGACTTTATACAGGCTATGAAAGATGTTCTTATAGCGCGAAAAAAGGCAATCCCAATTAGACTTACATGCACCTCAACGGGGAGTACTATTAGTCAGCTTCTTATAGAGAAGACAGGGTTAAAAGCAGAAGATATTTATAGCACCGATACTCCCTTTATTGACTTGAAGAGCTTTAATAGTTTGTGTGATACCGATGGCTATGCACATTTATGTTATCCTTCGTGGAAAAATTTCTATCCTTCAGCGATTGAGCAAAAAAAGCCTTTGTGGGATACGCTAAAACAAAAAGATTTATTAATTCATGCACCATACGAGTCGTTTGACCCTGTTTTAACTTTAGTTAATGATGCTGCAGAAGATGTAAATGTTATGTCAATAAAGATGACTTTATATAGAACCAGTGGAAACTCTCCACTGATTAAAAGCTTAATAAAGGCTGCCAGAAATGGAAAACAAGTAACAGTATTTGTAGAGTTAAAGGCACGTTTTGATGAAGAAAGGAACATTTCGTGGGCACATCAACTTCAGCAAGAAGGAGCTATTGTGTTATATGGATTGGCACATTTAAAGGTCCATGCAAAACTACTCTTAATTGTCAGAAAAGAAAGCACAGGAATGGTGAGGTATGTTCATTTAGGAACAGGAAATTATAATGAAAAAACCGCGCGCCTATATGTTGACATGTCTCTTTTTACCACAAACATAGATATTGCAAATGATGTTGGAATTTTATTTAATATGATTTCTGGGTATTCCGCTGTCCAAAATTTAAATAGGCTTTTTATTGCACCAATTCAATTAAAGTCACAAATTATTTCAATGATTGAAAGAGAAATATTGTGTTCAACAAAAGAAAACCCAGGGCTAATTATTGCTAAAATGAATAGTTTAGCACATCCTGATATTATTAGAGCTTTATATAAGGCAAGCTGCTCTCATGTATCAATACTTCTTAATATTCGGGGTATTTGTATGTTGGTTCCTGGTGTAAAAGAACAAAGTAAGAACATTAGAGTTACAAGCATTGTTGACAGATATTTAGAACATACTAGAATTTTTTATTTTCAAAACGGTGGTTCAGAAGAACTTTATTTATCTAGCGCGGACTGGATGCCTCGCAACCTTGAAAGAAGAATCGAAGTTATGTTTCCGATTCTTGATAAAGATATTGCTCAAGGAATAAAAAAAATACTTAAGGTTTATTTTTCAGATAATCAAAAATCACATGATTTGAAATCTGATGGCTCTTGGGTAATAAATAAAAATCCCGCAGAACAACCAATTAGAGCCCAGGAAGAGTTTTATAATTACTATAAAAAAAATGCCCTTGTTGATAAAAAAAAATCAACAAAGGAGTTTACTGTGCGGCGAAACATTAGCTTATAAATAATTATCGCAGATATACCATTAACAGCATAATGTCTGAATTGCGAATACCGGAAATACGGCTTGCTTGCCCCAACGTTTTTGGTCTTATTTTTTCAAGTTTTTGTTTAGACTCATTTGATAGGCTTGCAATAGAGCTGTAGTCAAAATCTTCAGGAATTTTTGCATTTTCCATTTTTTTCATTTTTTCAACTCGTCTATCTTGTTTTTCAACATAGTGCTTATATTTGAAGTCAATGGCTGCGGATTCTAAAATTTCTGAAGGGTATTTATCTTGTAACTCAGCAACATACTGATTTTCATCTAAGCCAATTGTTGGGTTCTTATCAAAAAAAGCGAGAATTTCTTTTTTTAGTAATAATTTTTGTTCAAGTTTATCAATTTGTGCTTGATTCTTTAATCCAATTTTCCAAGCTTTTTTACTTAAGCGTTCATCTGCGCTGTCATGGCGTAGTTTTAATCTATACTCAGCTCGGGCGGTAAACATTCTATATGGTTCTTTTGTTCCTAATGTTACGAGGTCATCAATTAGCACCCCAATATATGCTTCTTCTCGTCCTAAAATAAGGCTTTCATACTCTGGAACATCATGCAGTCTGTCAATATGGCCTGCTTCATTATGGTTTTTGGTGTTAGTAAAGTCACCGCAAAGAACTTTATGTTCTTTAGAATATAAACTTGCATTAATACCAGCCATTAACCCCTGCCCTGCCGCCTCTTCATACCCTGACGTGCCATTAATTTGGCCAGCTGTGAATAGTCCTACGACTTTTTTTGTTTCTAAGCTAGCAAAAAGCTCAGTTGGGTCAATATAATCGTATTCTACTGCATAACCTGGTCGTGAAATAATAGCATTTTTAAAAGGATCCATTGTTCTCAAAAAGCTATCTTGTACATCTTCCGGTAGAGAAGAAGAAAATCCATTGAGGTACATTTCCTCTGTGAAAAGACTTTCAGGTTCTAAAAATAATTGGTGCCTGTCTCGCTGAGAGAAGCGCATTACTTTATCTTCAATTGATGGGCAGTAGCGAGGACCTACGCCACTTATTTTTCCCGAAAAAAGAGGAGAAAGATCTATGTTTTCTCTGATTACTTCATGAGTTTTTTCGTTGGTATATGCAAGATAGCAGGGAACCATTGGTCTATCAATTGATTCTGTATCAAAAGAAAAAGGGATAATTTTTTCATCACCATGTTGAACTTCAAGGCAAGTAAAATCTATGCTAGGGCGCAGGATTCGAGGGGGTGTTCCTGTTTTTAACCGTCCCATAGAAAAGCCTACGTTTTTCAAACTCTCAGTTAGCCCAAAGGCTGCTTGCTCTCCGAGTCTGCCACATGCTTCATCATAAGGGCCAATGAAAATTTTTCCGCCTAAAAAAGTGCCAGTAGTTAATACAGCTGTTCTTGTAGGAATTCTCCGTCCTCTTGAAGTAATTAAGGCCACAATCTTTTTTTCTCTATTATCTTTTGTTTTACAAGAAACGGTTTCAATGTCAACAACTGTGTCTTGGAGCATAAAAATATTTTCTTGAGACTCCAGTGTTTTTCTTGCGAGTTCGGCATATAAAATTTTATCAGCTTGGCTACGGGGAGCTTGCACTGCAGGGCCCTTGCTTTTATTTAGAAGCCTAAATTGTAGCATTGACTTATCTATAAGCCGGCCCATTTCTCCGCCTAAAGCATCAATTTCGCGAACAATATTACCTTTTGCAATTCCACCAATGGATGGGTTGCATGAAAGTTTACAAATTGAATCTATCGATTGAGTAACTACGAGAGTTTTGTTACCTGTCCTTGCCAAGGCAAGTGCAGCTTCAAGTCCTGCGTGGCCAGCACCAACAACAATGGCATCAAAAGAGTCGTGATAACCTAAGTGGGTATGTGTCTTTTTATTCATAGTTCATCCAGTACAAAGTTATATGGTGTTTCTTGGTAAACATAGTTAATCCAATTATAAAAAAATAAATTTGCATTGCTACGCCAAGTTGAAAGAGGTTTTGTTGAAGGATCATTTTTTGTAAAGTAGTTTACGGGCATATCAACAGGAAGCCCGCGTTCTATATCGCGTTGGTACTCAGTAGCGAGCGTTTCGGCATCATACTCTAAGTGACCTGTTATAAAAACCTCTCTGTGATTATCAGATTTTACGAGCAACACTCCTGCCTCTTCAGAATCTGCTAATATTTGTAAATTTTCTATTTTTTGTATATCACTTTGTTTTACTTCAGTGTGCCGAGACTGAGGGGCTTTAAAAATATCATCAAAACCACGTAGGAGGGGGTCATTAGAAGTGCATTTTTTGTGATCGAAAACACCAAATATTTTTTTTTCTAAGATGTACTTGGGAACTCCATAATTATAATATAATCCAGCCTGAGCTCCCCAGCAAATATAAAGTGTTGAAAAAACATTCTTTTTTGAATAGTCCATAATTGCTTTTAGCTCATCCCAGTAGTCAACGTCTTCAAAAGGTATTTGTTCAACTGGAGCTCCCGTAATAATTAATCCATCAAATCTCTGATGCAATATTTCCTTGGAAGAAATATAAAATTTTTGTAAGTGTTCTTCCTTTGTGTTTTTAGTAGTGTGAGACTCCATATGGACAAGGAAAATTTCAATTTGTAAGGGTGTGTTTCCTAATAATCGTAACAGTTGAGTTTCTGTGGCAACCTTTGTTGGCATCAAGTTTACAATTGCAATTTTAAGAGGTCGAATATCTTGGTGTGTTGCTCTTTCATCGGTCATAACAAAGATATTCTCTGCTTCTAATATTTCCCGAGCGGGCAAATCTGATTGAATTTTAATAGGCATAACTCAAACACTATAGCACATTTTGCTGTTTTTTGCTATACTTTTTAAATGAAAACTAGAGAAACAAAGCTTGCATTAAAAAAACTTAAAACCTTAGTTGCAACACCTTTGGTTGATATTGAAAAATTTAGGAACGATATAGAAAAAACTTTTGCATGTCCGATATTACCAAATAGAGTTGAGTTGAAGCATGAAATCATTAACTCAATTGAATGTGAGGTATTATCTCCAGAGGTGAGTTCAACCTCACAAGTTTTGGTATATGTGCATGGAGGCTCTTTTATTGGGGGTTCGCCGAGTGCTTGGAGAGGTTTTTGTGCTTCAATTGCCCATGCTGCTTGCGCAAAAGTAATTGTCCCAAAATATAAACTAGCACCACAGCACCCTTACCCGTCCGGTTTTGATGATATAAAAGAAATTATCAAAAAGCTTTATTCTGAATCAAAAAATATTATTTTATTAGCTGATGGTTCTGGGGCGAGTATTGCACTTGGTGTTATACTAAAAATAAAAGGAGCCTTTAGAAAAAAAATAAAGGGTATTGTTTTATTTTCCCCTTGGTTAAATATATCAGAAGAACTAGAGCACTCAACAGAAATAAAGCCTCTCAAGGATAAGATTCTTAGTGAGGCCTCTTTGCGTTGGTGTGCTGAACTCTACACTTATTCAGAAAACTTTAAGAGCCCCTTTGTTTCGCCAGTGTTTGCAGATCAAGAAACGCTAGAAAATTTTCCTCCATTGTATATTCAGCTTGCAAAAGGGGAGTTAATCGAAGCTGATGTTGCATATTTTCAAGGAAGGTTAAGAAAATTTGGAATTCCTTGCGATGTTGAAATATGGAAGGACATGATGCATATGTTTCAAAGGGCAGATGAATATTTAGAAGAAGCTCATTTAGCAATTGAAAAAGTAGGTAAGTTTATTCGAGAAAGAGAGGATGCTGTATAAATGGAATTAGTGTGTCCGGCAGGAAATATAGAAAAATTAAAATATGCTTATGCATATGGTGCAGATGCTGCATATATTGGGCTTAAAAATTTTTCTTTACGAGTTAAAGCAGATAATTTTCATGATGAAGAATATAAACTAATAAAAGAGTTAAAAGATCAATATAAAAACAAACTGCTGTTTTGTGCAATGAATATAACTTTTCATAATAAAGATATTGATTCTTTTCTCGGTGAAATTGATTATTTTAAACAATACCCCTTTGATGCTTTTATCATTCAAGACATAGGCATGCTAAATCTTGTTCAAAAACATTTTCCACAAGCAAGAGTGCATTTAAGTACACAAGCAAATTGTATAAATAGAGAAGCGGTGAAAATGTATAAGTCTCTTGGGTTCAATCGTATAGTTGTTGGGAGAGAAGCTTCATTAGATGAAATTCGCGAAATTAAAGATGCTGTGCCTGAAATGGAAATTGAAGCATTTGGGCATGGGGCTATGTGTATAGCGTACTCTGGACGCTGCCTTATGAGTGCTTATATGAGTGGGAGAAGTGCAAATGCAGGGGCGTGCTCTCATTCTTGCCGGTGGGACTTTAATATAAAACAAGATATTAAAGAACTTGCACAAAGTGGAACACTTGTGCTTGAAGAAAAAAAACGTCCTGGTGAATCTTTTCCGGTATTTGAGGGAGAAAATTTTACAGCCTTGCTTTCGTCTAAAGATCTTTGTATGATTGATTACCTTAGTGAGTTTAAAAATGCTGGGGTAGATTCATTAAAAGTTGAGGGAAGAATGAAAAGCCTTTACTATGTTGCATTAACAGCGCGTGCTTATAGAAAGGCAATTGATGCAAAAGAGCAAGTTATTTCAGAAGAAGACGCAAAACCGTTTATATCTGAATTGTTCAAACTTCAACACAGAGCTTTTGGGACAGGTTTTTATTTTGGGACAGAAGATGCAAATGAAACAACTTCTGGAGAGTCTCGTGGGGAATATGAAATGGCAGGGACTATTGGAAAAGCATTAAGTCCCTCAGAGACAGTAAAAGTAATTGAAAATGGAATACAGACTGTAGAGGATTTTTTTCAAAAATTTAATTCGTTACATCCTGATGCAAAAAAGGCGAGAGAAATAGATTTAGAAAAGCATCCTGAAAAAAAACCTACGTGTGTACAAAGTCAAGAAGGCTGGAAGCTTTACTGCTTTAATGCAATGAACAAAATTGAGGTGGGTACACCATTTGAATTAATTGGGCCAAACACTGTTAGCATTTTATTAAAAAAAGAAGACTTTAGTTTTATCAATCCAGAGGATGGTACAATAATGCAATGGGTAAGCCATGGACATGACTGTCTTTTATATACACACTTACATATTGATGAGGAGTGGATAATGAGAATGAAAACGGACAAAGTAAGAACTGCTAATAGGTAGTAAAGAGGAGCTAAAATGAATATAGGAATTTTATGGGATATAGAAAATGTAACACCCCCTGTTGGAATGCATTATGTGCAGATGATACGAGATTCAATTTCTGAAGAGGGTAATATAAATTATGCCATGGCTTTTGGAAACTGGCATGAAAAAAATATCTCTGAAATTGCAAAAGAGCTTGCGGATAATAGCTTTGAGCTTTTACACATTCCTTCAACTGGTAAAGATAGCTCTGATATGGCAATGGTGGCTCGTGGTGTAGAATTAATTTTTCAATATCCCCATATTGAAAAATTTGTTATAATAACTGGTGATGCTGATTTTAGGCCGTTGCTACAAAGTCTTCGCAAATATGGAAAAAAAACACTTGTAATATGTGATGTAACAAGGAATGCATCTGAAGATCTTCTTAGAATGGCAGATGATTTTAAGGACTACAGGGATATTATTGATGCAACAGATTCTGCAGACAACAATGAAGAAGAAATTGCTATTGGAAAAAAACTTACAAAAGAGCAAAGTTTTGAGTTATTAGAAGATGTTGTTGGAGTTATGCTTGATGAAGGAAAAGAACCGTTCTTGGGTGCTGTAAAAATTAGAATGAAATTATTAAACTCTTTTTTCAATGAAAAACAATTAGGGTATAGAACATGGAAAGCTTTTGTTAATGATGCGATAAAGACCCGTGCAGTACAATATTCACCTGAAGAGCATAATAAATTGCAGTTAGTAGCAGAGACACAAAAAAGACTTCCGAAAGAGTTCAAAGAGCTTTTGTCGATTTTGAATGGAGATGAGTGGAAGCCTTTTACAGAGGCAGCTAAAAATATAAACTATAAAGAGTATGGATACACACGTTTTAAGAAATTGGCTCTAGATGCAGAAAAACGAGGGCTAGTAATATTAAAAAATAAAGGGTTACTTTGGTACCTAAAACGAGGATAAGGAAATAAAAATGAATGATTTTTCTTGGGACATTATTGAAGGCGCAATTTTTGATCTTGATGGTACGCTTGTAGATTCAATGCAAGAGTGGCAAAACATGGGATATACATATATAAAATTGAAAAACCTTGAGCCTGAAGAAAAACTTAATGAAAAATTATATCCCCTTACTATTATTCAAACTGCAGAATATCTAAATACAGCATATGGGCTAAATTTGGATAAGGAGACTATAATTCGAGAATGCAATGGGGTTATGGAGGCTGCATATAATAATATAATACCATTAAAACCATTTGTAAAAGAATTTTTATTACTATTAAAAACAAAAAACATACCTATGTATGTGGCTACAGCAACCGATAGACATTTAGTTGAAATTGCATTAGAGCGTCATGGGATAGAATCTTTTTTTCAAGGAATTGTAACATCAACAGAGGCGGGAAGCGCTAAAGCAGAATCAGCAGCAATCTTTGATATCGCAAGAAAAAACTTAGGGACAAGTCTTGGTAAAACCATTGTTTTTGAAGATTCTTACCATGCAATAAAAACTGCAGTGGCAGCAGGGTATCCAATTGCAGCTTTGTATGACCTTGCAGCAGAAAAGGACTTAAACGAAATCAAAAAAATTTCACATTGGTACTCAGATTCATTTGAAAGCTATGTAAAATCCTTGTCTTTTAGCTAATATATCTTTATTATTAAAATAATCCAGATATATTACCATCATCATCTACATCTATCGAGCATGCTGATGGTATTTTTGGCAGGCCGGGCATAGTCATAATATCCCCCGCTAGAACAACCATGAAGCCTGCTCCAGAAAAAAGTTGAACATCGCGAACTGGGAAAGAGTAATCTTTTGGCGCCCCTACCCAAGATTTAACATGGCTAATTGAGTTTTGTGTTTTTGCAATACATATAGGAAGGTTATTATATCCTGCTTGTGAATATTCTTCTAATTTTCTTAAAGCGATAGGCGAAAATTCTACAGAATTAGCTCTGTATATTTTTTTTGCTAACGATTCTATTTTTTCAGCATAGCTTAAGTCTAGAGGGTATAAGGGCTTGAAATTCTGTTGTTTAAGATCGATCAGGGAGCAAACAGCCTTTGCTAAATCTGTAGTACCTTTTCCGCCTTTTTCCCAACCATCGCTTAAAATACATTTAACATTTATTTTCTGACAAAGATCTATTAAGACATCAATTTCTGCTTGTGTATCTAATGAAAATTTATTTAAAGCGACGATAGAGGGTACTCCAAATTGAGAAATGTTTTCAAGGTGAGTTCTTAAGTTTTCAAAGCCTTTAATAACAGCAGGGACATCTTCTTTTGATAATTCGTCCTTATCAATACCGCCGTGCATTTTTAATGCTCGTATTGTGGCAACAACAACAATTGCACTTGGTTCAATGCCTGCACTGCGGCATTTGATGTCCATAAATTTTTCAGCACCTAAATCCGCTGCAAAACCTGCCTCCGTTACAACATAATCACCAAGAGCGAGAGCACTTAATGTGGCATTGATACTATTGCAACCATGGGCAATATTAGCAAAAGGCCCCCCATGTACAAAGGCTGGTGTTTTTTCTAATGTTTGAACTAAATTTGGGCGGATAGCATCTTTTAATAAAGCAGCTATAGCACCAGAAATACCTAAATCACCAAGCAAAACAAATTTCTTAGCATAGGTTTTTGCTATGGTTATTGCGCTTATTCGGTCTTTTAATTCTTTTATAGTTTTTGAAAGGCATACAATTGCCATAATTTCACTAGCAACTGCAATAGAAAAATGGTCTTCTCGTGTTATTCCATCAGCTTTTTCGCCAAGGCCTATGATAATATTTCTTAAAACCCTATCATTTAAATCAACACATCTTTTCCATGTTATCGTTTTGGGGTCTATCCCTAGATCATTTCCTTGTTGTATATGATTATCGATTAGGGCTGCAATAAGGTTGTTTGCAATAGAGATAGCATGAATATCTCCTGTAAAGTGAAGGTTTATATCCTCCATTGGAACAATTTGTGAATAGCCGCCTCCACACGCACCACCTTTTATTCCAAAACACGGTCCTAAAGAAGGTTCTCTTAGGGCAATGACTGCATTTTTGCCTATTTGACGAAGTCCATCACCTAAACCGACCGTTACCGTCGATTTACCTTCACCAGCAGGTGTCGGTGTTATTGCTGTTACCAGGATAAGTTTTCCTTGTGTATCTTTTGGAGCACTTTGAAGCTTTCTTAATGTTTTGAGGGATATTTTTGATTTATATGTTCCATATAAATCAATTTCATCTTCAGTTAAAGAAATAGAATTTGCAATATCAATGATTGGAAGCATTGTGTTTTTTTGGGCTATTTCAATGTCAGTTAGTCTCTCCATGCTGTTCTTCCTCAAATTTGTGTTGAATGATTGCTTTTGCAACATTTTCCCCATCCATAGCTGAAGAAACAATGCCACCGGAATATCCAGCACCTTCCCCCGCAGGATAAACACCTTTTAGAACAGGGTTTTCACAGGTGGTTGTGTTTCTTAAAATTCGGATTGGTGTTGAAGTTCGTGTTTCAGGAGCTATTAGTAAAGCTTCCTCGCAGATAAAGCCCTTCATCTTCTTATCAAACTCATGAAAGGCTTCTTGAAGTCGCAGTGATATATGTTCAGGGAGCCATAAGTCAAGACGAGAAGAGACAATGCCTGGGGCATAAGATGAGTTCGGTAAATTCTTAGAAAGGCGCCCTTCCAAGAAGTCGGTGAGTTTTTGTGCAGGAGCAGCTTGTTGATTTTTTTGCTTTCCGCTAGCACTTTCTTTAGCGGCCATTTCCTCTACATTCGATCTAAAATTTAGGCCGGCCAAGACATCATTCCCAAAATCAGAAGGAACATCTTCTGGGCGTGTTTCAACTACAAAAGCAGCATTTGACCAAGGAGAGTTCCGTTTTGATGCCGACATTCCGTTAATTACAATGTGGCTTGGAGCACTTGAAGAAGGCACAATATATCCACCAGGACACATGCAAAATGAATACACTCCTCTGCCAGCTATTTGAGTTGTTAGTCTATATTCGGCAGAAGGTAGCGGTGCTTCAGGGGAGGAGTCACTATATTGTATTCGATCAATTGTCTCACGAGGATGCTCAACTCTTACCCCCATCGCAAATGTCTTTGCCTCAAGAGCTTGCTGTAAAACATATAAAACATTGTCGCTTTTTACATTTGCATGGTCGACGGCAGCTTTTGCCACAAGGCGATATATATCATCTGCAGAATGTCCTGTTGCGAGAAGAACTGTGTCGCACTTGAACGAAAGAGCTTCATTAGTAAGGGTTTGCAGTGCTTTTACTTCACAAATATGATGATTTTCATCGAAAATAAAATCAGTACATTTTGTATTAAAATGTATGATACCTCCAAAAGATCGGATAGTCTTTGTTATATTGCTAATTATAGCAGGTAAGTTATCAGTCCCAATATGAGGATGTGCATCTGATAAAATAGATTTGTCTGCTCCATGATGGTGTAATATTGACAAAACAAGAGAGATATCACCTCTTTTGCTTGAACGCGAATATAACTTGCCATCTGAAAAAGTGCCTGCACCACCTTCTCCAAAGCAAAAGTTTGAATTCGGGTTTACGTTGCCTGTTTTATTAATCTCGGTAATATCTGCTTTTCTTAGCTCGGATTCTTGTCCTCGCTCAAGAATTATAGGCTGTATACCTTTTTCTAGTAAAGTAAGGGCTGCAAAAAGCCCTGCAGGGCCAGCTCCTATGATAAGTACCTGTTTTTTTTCATCTGCCTGTACCCATGCTGGGATAAAGTTGTCAGATGGAGTTTCTCCAACATACACAGCATAACGAACATGATACTTTACATCTTTTCTACGGGCATCAACAGATTTCTTTTTACAAACTATTGCAGAAACTTCAGAGCTTCCGACATGTGTACCACTGTCACTAAGAATGCGTAAAACTCTTTTTTTTACTAAATCCTTATCTTCCTCTTGACCTGGAAACAAGGTTAGCATTACCTCATAAATCATATTATGCATTATATATCAAAAATCAAAATTTATCAACTTAAAAATGCATTTTCAATTAGAAAAGTAATGAAAAAGAGAAGAATGGAAATAAAGAGAGTTTTCTAAGTACGAAGGGTTGCGCGGGTATCTACTATGCGCCTCATATCTACAATGTTGGTAACTATCATATAGGTATCATACACTTCAAGTTTTCTTTTCTCAACAAACTTATTTACTTCATCCCGTGCAACATCAAAAGGAAGTCCTGCCCAATGGGCTAGGTCTTGAATTGTTAGATTAAATTGCCTGCTTCTGTCTCCACCTTGCGGATTTCGGTTCATTTCATCAAACATAAGGAAAACGTCTGCAACCCTAGCCTGAATGTCTTCAATAACAAGTACCCTAAACCTTCTCTTTTGGTCATAAATACGCTTACAAAACAGTTTCAAAAGAATTAAGGCTATTTGAGGATTTCCCATTATAAGAACTTCGAAATTCTCTTTGTTGAATTCTAAAACTTCAACTTTGTTTAGTGCCACAGCTGTTGCTGATCGAGGTGAGTTCTCTAATATAGCCATTTCCCCAAAAAATTCTGAAGGCTTTAATATATCGATATTCTTTTTTGACCCTTTAACACATTTTACAAGTTGAACAAGCCCTGATTGAATTAAATAGAATGATTCTCCGGGCTCAAATTCAGAAATAATAACCGATTCAGCCTCAAATGTTTTTGCAAAACGTGAGAATGTAGGTAGTGAAAATTGCTTTAAAGCAGAGTTTGAAGATGCTGAATCTTCATCAGATTCCCCAATGTGGTGTGTTTTTTTTGCTCTACTACCTTGTTGGTTTAATCGACGTTGTGAATCGCCATATAATTTAGCTACAGATTCTTTTCTCGTTGTAGTTGGAAAGCGTGCTAAAAGCTTAGTGCAAACATCACAGCAGGCCTTATATTGCTCATCATCAAAAAAACTTTGTGCTACTGAAATCATGCCGCTTACTTGATCTATATCTATTTCACTTTTTAGAATTGATTCTGTTTTTCTATGTATTGCTCTAAGCTGATTTGAAAAAACTTTTAACATTTTCATAATAACTTGCTTGTTGCCACTAAACATTTTTTCAAATTCTTGTACTGTCAAGGCAATTGCGCTTACTTCACTCATAACAGTTGCGGTTTCTTCTCTAGGGAAATGCCCTAACGCAGATTTAACACCAAAGAATTCACCTTCTCTGATGTGTTCTGTTGAGGGAATATTTGTTTCAATATCTGTACTTGTTAGAAGAACCATACCTTTTTGCAGAATGAAAATTCTCTCATCCATATCTCCTGCAAAGTATATAATAGATCCCTTTGTGTACTGCATTGACTTTGGCATTGTTTACCTCTGCGTTTCTAGAAAACTTATATATATATTATAACACAAATATTAAATTTATGGTATACTTTTTTTATGATAGATTTACATTTACATTCCAGTGCTTCTGACGGCTCTATGACACCTTTTGAGCTTATTACATTCGGAGCTCAAAAAGGCTTACAAGTTATGGCTCTAACAGATCACGATACAATAGGTGGACTTAAAGAAGCACACGCAGCTGCAATAGAAAATAACGTTATTTTTGTTCCTGGTATTGAAATAAACATTCAATGGCCAAAAGGAGAGTTTCATCTCCTTGGATTAGGAATAAAAACACCGAGTAAATCCCTTTTAGATATTATCGCATTTTTAGGCAAAGCTCGCAATAGTCGAAATGAAGAAATTCTAAAAAAAATGCAAAGTTGTGGTCTAAATGTTGACGAACAAGAATTAAAATCCCTCTTTCAAACAGAGTCGCTTGGGCGTCCTCATATTGCAGACTACCTAGTAATGAAAAATAAGGTAAAAAATCGCCAACAAGCATTTGATAAATTCTTAGGACAAGGGAGACCCTTTTATGTTCCTAGAGCCGGGGCAAACTTAGATGAAGCTGTTGTTGCTTTAAAAGAAAGTGGGGCTGTTCCTGTTATTGCACACCCGCTTTCATTATATCTATCATGGGGAAAAATTGAGGATGTTTTAATAGATATTTTTGACCGAGGTGTTCTTGGCTTGGAGGCATGGCATCCAGGAGTTAAAGAGGGTGAGGCAAGACGATTAGAAGAGATAGGTAGAAGAATAGGTTTTTTTATAACAGCTGGGAGTGATTTTCATGGAGAAAAAGTTCGTTCTGATAGAAAAATTGGCAAAACGAGCGGGGCAAAGGAAATTGATAGTAGATTTTGGACAGATGAGCTAAAACCACATTTACACTAGATACAATTTAAATGTTGAAAATTTGTAAAATTTTCATAAAAAAAGTTAATAATATATATATACCAGTATTATATTATTGGAGGATTTATGAGAATAACAAGTTTTTCCCCTTTTGGTTATGAAGGAGCTTTAGTTTCAATTGAAGTAGACTTGCGACGAGGTATACCTCTTGTTGAGGTTGTTGGGCTTGCAGATAACTCTGTTAAAGAAGCCAGAGAAAGAATGAGAGCGGCAATACGCAACTCTGGTTTTGATTTTCCTTTGGAAAGAGTGTTAATTAGCCTATCGCCAGCAGATGTGAAAAAAGAAGGAGCAGGATTTGATCTTGCTATTGCACTCGCCGTTTTGCAAGAAAAGCTAAAGGTTGATATCACTGATTCTGTAGAAAAAGAATCTTTTCATGAAAATCTTTATGTTTTGGTAATGGGGGAACTTGAGTTATCTGGTAAAATTCGGCCTGTAAGGGGAGTGCATGCTGCTTTATCGACAGCCTTAGAAAATGGAATTGATTTTTGTGTAATACCAGAGGAAAATGCTCAAGAGGCAGCAGGCTTGCAAGGTATAAGAATTTTTACTGCAAAGCATTTGCAAGAAGCATATAAGTTATTATTAAAGCTCCAGTCAAAAGCATTTTATGAAAAAATACAAGCAGTAAAACCGCAAAATAAAATGGAATCTGTGTATCAAGAAAAAGTATATTTTCCAGAAATTTCACCCAATTTTAATTATATTTCAGTTAAAGGACAGCCCTTTTTGCTGCGGGGATTGCAAATAGCGGCAGCAGGTATTCATAATCTGATAGCATATGGGCCACCTGGATGCGGAAAAACATTGGCGCTGCAGAATTTTCAAAGTCTTTTACCTTGTCTTACAACAGAAAACGCTCTTCCAGTAACAAGAATATATAGTTTGGCAGGCAAGTTAAAACCAGGAGTTAGCCTTATAAAAGAGCCTCCTTTTAGAATGCCGCATCAAAGCTCTTCTGCAGAGGGAATGATTGGAGGAGGGCCACAGTGTAGGCCGGGGGAAATATCTTTAGCGCATAATGGGACTCTTTTTTTAGATGAGGCAGCTGAATTTAGAACGTCGGTATTACAAATGCTTAGGGTTCCATTAGAGGATGGCAAGGTTACATTAAGTCGAGCTGGTCGCAGTAGTGAGTATCCCGCAAGATTTCAGTTGTTAATTGCATCAAATCCTTGTCCTTGTGGAAACTTTGGTTCCCAAGATAAGATTTGCTTGTGTAGTGCTCGTGCTGTTGAACAGTATTGGAGAAAATTTTCTGCGCCGCTATTGGATAGAATTGACATTAGAATTTCTCTATCTGGAGCTATTATCGATAAGAGAATTTCTGAAAGTGGAAAAAAAGAATTTTCAACTGAAGAATTACGTGAAGAAATCAGAAGGGCTACGCAAACACAACGGAAAAGACAGGGTAAAAGCAATAGCAGTTTAAATGCATCAGAGTTATTGAAGTACTGCTCTCTAGATGAAAAGACAGAAGAATATTTGCACACAGAGTCGATTAGGTATGGATTTTCTGCCCGAGGAACACACTCTTGTATAAAGGTTGCGAGAACAATTGCAGATATGAATGATAGTAAAAATATTACGCTACTTCATATGCAAGAGGCAATTGTAATGCATAAAAATGAGGGAGGGCCAAATTTTATGTTCTAGAAATTAAACTTGTTCAAAATTCGCACCCAAATTATTCATAGTTTCAAAAAATCCAGGAAATGATACGGCATGGCATTCAAAATCATTGATAAAGACAGCTTCATTTTCACCCAAAGCCAAGCCTAAGCAAGAAAAAGACATTGCAACTCGATGGTCATGAAAACTTTCAATTTCACCGCCGTGAAGACCAAACTGAGGGTTTTTAGTGCCATCAGCCATTAAAGGGGAGTGCCCACTGATTTCTAAAAAATCTTCTCCTTCTTTGACTGATGCACCAAGTTTTTTTAGCTCACTTGCCATTACCATTATTCTATCAGTTTCTTTTTTTCGACAAACGCCGATATCTTCAAGGATAATGGTTCCTTCTGTAAAACAAGCTATTACAGCAAGAGCACAAACAGCATCAGGAAAGCCAGAGCAATTAATTCTAAGTTCGTGAGATTCTCTTGGTACGGCTAAGCGCCCGTTTATCCAACCATTTGAACTGTCATTAATGGTTGAATGAATTCCTCCATTAACAGAAAGGGTTTTTTCATCCTTGTTTATTTGGATGTCTGCTCCCACTTGGCGTAAAATATCATAAATTGCATCATCCCCTTGAGTTCCTGATGTGTCTATTTTTTCTATAACAATTTTGCTATTTGTTAAAATTCCTGCAATTAAGGGAAAGGCTACTGCTTCCCAGTCTGAGGGGACAGTAACATTGAAACCGAGTATTTTTTTTGGCCCAGTTACAGAAATATGATGAAAGTCTTTACTAATAGAAACAGGTATGCCAGCCCCTTCTAGCCAGTGTTTTGTCATAATGAGGTAAGGGGTTTCTTTTGGATCAGTTAGTTCAATATTTGTTGTCCCGTTAATCATGCTTGCTGCCATCATCATTCCGCTAATATACTGAGACAAGCGACCATCGGTTTTGATTGATTTTGCACTAATTGGGCCTTTTATTAATATTGGGGGCGAGTCTGTTTCTGGGCGGCTAATATGAACCTCTGCACCAGCTTGTTCTAATAAGCTTGCTAAATGGCGAACAGGTCGTGTTCGTATGGATGAGTCTCCAGTGAATATACTCCATCCTTTAAAAGTTGCGGCTATTGGGCTTAAAAAATATAACACTGAACCCGAATTTCCAACGTTTACAACATCATCTGGTAAATGGATGTTATCACCTGCACCTTCAACCTTCCAAAGCAGGGGGTTTGAAAAATCTACGCGGGCACCTAGTTTTTCTACAGCCTTTGCGCAGGAAACACAGTCTTCCCCTGTAAGGGGGTTTTCAATTTGGCAGACACCTTCA
Source organism: uncultured Treponemataceae bacterium (assembly GCA_964369855.1). Lineage (GTDB taxonomy): Bacteria > Spirochaetota > Spirochaetia > Treponematales > Treponemataceae > CAYJFX01. Next base: position 43,916 of record CAYJGO010000001.1, read on the forward strand.
GCTAGTGTTGCAAGGATAAGGGCTCTAATAGTATGACTTTTTGAACCAGGAACACAAGTGTGTCCAGATAGTGTATTTGAAGTTACTTTTATTTTCATGTATGTATAGTATCATAGAAAATAAAACCTTTCATCCCTTTTTAAAGAAAAAGTCTTCTTTTTTTATTAATTTTCTTCTATAAAAAGAGGAGGCCTAAAACGTCTGATTTTTCGAGCTTGACCTATAGAAAGGACAATAGTTGAGCCGTCTTCTTTAGACAATGTTAGTCGAGCATCTCCATCGCATTTTTCTATTTTTAAGGGTCTCCCAATAAAAATAGTTTTCGAGCCTTCTACCTCAACCATATTGAGGGCTGATATTGCTTGTTCGACAACTTGAATTTTTCCAACAAAGTCTATGCCGCTGGCTTCAGTTTTTTCACTTCTAATTGTTTCTCCAATAAGTTGAGTTTCGTTTATTATTAATTTTCTATCGATGCGCTCTAATAATCCCTCTTCTTGTTCGGGCGTGAGGTTTAAGGTTTTGAGATGACTTTTCATTTTTTCTAGGTGCTTTTCTCCACCGAGAGGGAAAATTTCTTTTATTTGGTTGTGTTCAATTTCTAATGTAGCACTGGCGCTTATTTCGGTAAAACCTATGCTTTCTTGGTCTTTTTTTAATCTCTTAGGCATTCCGATAAAATCTAAATTACTTTTTTCAATTATAGATAGAGCTTCTTCTGTACTTGAAAAATCAAGAATAAAAATACCTGCTGCAAGACTTAGTTTTATGTGCGGGGCTAATACGGGGTTGTTTTCAATTAAAACTGCTTTTTCAGCATTTACTTGTAAAACATATCCATGGTAAAGCGATGCGGAACAGTATGTTTCATACCATTCTTTTACTGAAAAACTTAAATTTTGTGACACTGGTTTGCCTGAAGCTTGTTCAAGAAGGAGAAGAATATTGTCACTTTTTTCTCCATTATCAAAAACCCTCATACAAGAATTTCTTGAAATTTCAAAGCGGCAAACAGTATCATAATTAAGTAAATTCATGCAGGAAACTAATGAAAGCATATGCGAAAGATTTGTTTTATTAATAAAGGTAACAGAAAAGCCCGCATCGATACTAATAATTGGATTGTGTGATTGCCCTTTTTGAGATATGTCACTATGAAAGGTATATTGTTCGGAAGTGGTCAAAATTTGTTCCCCATTTTCATTTTCACCAATAACATTTAGAAGGCCAAAAAAAAGCAATCTTTCAATTAGAGATTCATGAGTGAAGGTGTCTTCAGTGTTAACTCCTTGCGAACGTTGTACGAGTGCTGAAAAATAGCTCGTTTTTCTTTCAGTTTTATCTTCTTTGTGTGCAAAATTTAATAAAAAAGCCAAACGCTTTAAAATTGTTCTTGTATAACCCTGCTTTGGGATATTTGCCAATAAGTTTTTTGCAAACTTTGAATGTTTAATTAGTGCCTCGCGTGAAAAAGGTGAAAAGGAAGAGACACAGATATAAATTTTTTGAACGGGCTCGCTTAACTTGCTAAATGCCCTCCACTTCATATCATTTGGGTATATGCTTGTTCCATCTATATAAAAAAGAGAAAGGTTTATTAGGGCTTTATTTAGATTTTCTAAAAAAAGTTCTTGTATTCGCGGAAAGGTGTGTGTAATTGTGCCTTGAGTTTTTCGCTTTAGTCCTCCATCAGTTTTGCATATTTCTGGGTTTTGAGAAACAAAGGAATACCAAGAAGCTAATAAAGCACTGTTTAAGTATGTTTGCTCTAATACTTTTTGAGTACTTTCTTTGAGTAACGGGGGAGGTAAAAGGACAGAGAGACTGCTGTATGAGAGTAAGTTCTTTTCTAATAAAGGATTTATAGCATAGCATTCTTGCTTGAGCTTTTCATCATAGTGTCGATAAACCAATAATCGCTCTTCAAGATTATTTAAATATTCAAACAGATAAAAAACTGAAAAAACGCCATCAAAAAAAGAGAGTAATGTATCTCTACCTGCTTTTCTTAAATAATAAATTGCACTTAATAGCAAAACATCATTTTGAGACAAAAGAGCAAGAAGGTTATTTTTATTTTGATCTTTACATAAAAAAGAAACTAAGTCTTGTATTAAACGTTCTTTGTTGTAGGGAGTTTTTATTGTACCAAGATACATTTTGGCAATCGACAGAAATTGGTTTTCATTCATTCGAATGAGAGATTCCTTCCATGGAGTTAGGGCTTGAAAATTATTTTTTTGCATGCTTAATTGTCCTCCAAAAAATCAGGAATTTCATCAATTGACTTTACAATTCGATAAGAGTACCCTTGTTCTGCTAAAAATTTTTGTCTGTTTGCACCAAAGATATCTTCTTCTGTGTTTCTAGTAATAATTGTTATGAATCGGGCAATACGTTTTTTTGGTCTAAGAATCCTGCCCAGTCGTTGTGCTTCTTCTTGTCGGCTTCCAAAGGTGCCTGATATTTGAATGGCCATAGAAGCATCAGGCAGATCAATTGCAAAATTTGCCACTTTTGAAACAATTAATACTCGTATATCTCCTTTTCTAAATGAAGCATAAATTGTGTCTCGCACAGAATTTGGTGTTTTCCCTGTAATAATCGGAATGTCTAGTAGTTCTGCTAACTCACCTAGTTGATTTAAATATTGTCCTATAATTAATATTTTGTCTTCGGTAAAACGAGACACTAAGTCCATTACTACTTTAATTTTAGCTGGGTTTTCACATGCAATGCGATGTTTTTGCCGTATGGAAGCAGTTGCATATTCGATTTCTTTTTCAGTTGCCAGATCAAGGCGTACTTCAATGCACTCGGATTGTGCTATCCAACCAGACTTCTCAAGCTCTTTCCAAGGCACATCATATCTTTTTGGCCCAACTAAACTAAAAACGTGTTTTTCACACCCATCCTCTCTAACTAGTGTAGCTGTAAGCCCTACGCGGCGTATTGCTTGTATTTCAGCTGTCACTCGAAAAACTGGTGCAGGGAGTAAGTGCACTTCATCATATATAATTAATCCCCAGTTTCGCTCATTAAATAATTGGAAGTGCGGAAAAGGACCTTCTTTTTCTGGTCTCCATGTTAATATTTGGTATGTTGCAATTGTAACTGGAGCAATGCATTTTTTTTCTCCTGTATATTCACCAATTGAGGTTGAAGAGATGCTTGTTTTATCTAAAAGCTCTGATTTCCATTGATGAACAGCAGAAATATTTGTTGTTACTATTAAGGTGCTCATTTGTAGCTTTTCCATTATACTCATTGCAACAACTGTTTTTCCTGACCCACACGGCAGAACGATTGTTCCGTATCCTGTTCCAGCACCACCATTACCTAAAAAGGATTTCACGGCATTTGTTTGGTAGTCTCGCAATTGAAATGGCTTGCCTGCTTTTGTTTCATTGTTAAAAGAGAAAGGTAGTTTTTCACCGTCTTTTAAAGGAACGTCATCCTTTACTGGCCATAATAAACTAATTAATTCTTGTTTAATGATGCCTCTATTAGTCAATAATAAACGAAAAGCAAATAAATCATTATTGCCTAAAGAAACCTCTGTTGGGGTTAAATATTTTTGCAATTTTTTATTTGAGGATAATTCTCGAAAAATGAGTAGCTCATCGCACACTAAAAGGAGTGTTTTTTCTTTTATAGTTTCTGATGCCTCTCCAATTGTTAGGGGGTCTTCTATCAATCTAAGCTTTCCAAACCTAGAAGCTGTTTCTTCAATCCAAACTATTACGTTTTGAGGAATATCAAAGCGTGAATATGTAGTTAATACATTAATTACATCAGCTGGAAGAACGCCAGCACTGGCGGCATTCCATAAGGATAAAGCTGATAGAAAATATGTATGAAGATGTTCAGGAGAGCTTTGTAGCTCAGCAAAAGGTATCAAAGCATCGCGACATTCATCTGCAAGTGGTGCATGAACATCTAACAATAGGGTTTTGTCACTTTGTATAATTAGAGGGTTTGTTGAGTTCATTATATTCCATTACTTTTAATCAGTTAAACTAAATTCTTCTAGTTTTCCTGTGTTTTTTATTTTATCAATAATGTCAAAAATATCTATTGCGGGAGGCACTCGAACAAAGAAAGAAATAACAATGTGTTTCTTTAAAAAATCGCGTGATACGTCTGTATTTATTACGAGTAAGCCATTTGTAGTTAAAATTGATGTAATGGCTTCTACATCTACACGCTTATTCATAAATGATAAATTTAATTTTTTTGCCCTACCAGAAGGAAAAAACTTATCTTCAACTTTCTCAATGATAACAATTGCTGAGACGAGCAAAAGCAAAGTTGCAGTGGCGGGTATTATAAAGCCAGCACCTACGGCCATTCCTATTGCTGCGGCACTCCATATGATAGCTGATGATGTAAGGCCTTTAATATTAAGGCCTTGTAGCATTATTGTTCCTGCGCCTAGAAACCCAATACCGGAAACTACTTGGGCTGCTATTCTTGATGGGTCACCAGTGCTGTTTGGTAATTGTGTCCCTGTATAAATCGAAAGAAGCATTAAGAGAGAAGAAGAAACACAGATAAGCATAAGAGTTCTAATCCCTACAAATTGGTGGCGTTTTTTTCTCTCAATTCCTAAAACACAACCAAACAAAAAACTTATTAATATTCTAACTAGTGAAGAATACCAAGTGAGGTCTGCTTGAAAAAGTGCTTTATATAAGTCCATAGCATCCATAATGAAGCCTTTTAGAGTATTCTAACGTCTAAAGAGCGGACGTCCCGCAGGTTTCGCTCCTGGATGTACCCATCTAGCAGCTTGTTTAGCATCAATAGTTGGGGTTGCACTTGATGCCTCTACATATGGTATAAGCCATGGATAAAGGTCTAGTGCATCATCTATGGTTCCAGGGCACTCAATAAGATGAACTGCAGTTGAAGAAGAGGCATATTTGGTGGCAATGCTCTCTGCAAAGGCTTTAAATGCGGCTGCTGCAGCTTCAACAAAAGGTCCTGATGGGGGTGTATCAGTTCTATTTTGTGACTTTAAAGCTTCTTGTAATGAGGGGTGCTTCTTTAACACAAAACAGAGACTCCCTGTTTTTGTTTTTGAAAATCGCTCTAACAGTTCCAAGGTTAAATACATATACCCTGCAAATAAAGTGTCCATGCCTCTTGATACAACTTGCGAGTTCATTTTATCAAAGTCATTTACGTACAAAGCTGTATCAAAAATTAAAAAAGCTGAATCTATAGGACCAAATTTTGTTTCTGTTTCTAAAACAAGAGCTCTAGCAGAAATTGGGGAGGATCTATTCCAAACAAAGCTTGCTGCCGCATTTGAAACTTTTTGTTTTTTTTCTAGAATGGTTACCATTACATTGTCACCATTATCTACCGCACTGTGTACAAAGTCTTGGCAAAATGGGTATTCTTTTCCGGCTATTAAAAGTGTTTTTTCCATAATATAAAGTATATCATGACTTTTATTTTTTCTCAAGAGGTAATTATAGATATAAAAAAAGCCTTCTTTGTAGTGAACTCCGTTTTTAGGACAGTCTCCTACAAAGCAATCAAAGAGGACTGATTTCTGAATTG
>CAYJGO010000002.1:0-43249 GCA_964369855.1 uncultured Treponemataceae bacterium
GATTTGATGAAAGCCCAACAAATAAACTTATAATAAATGGAAATTATGTAAAAGAGTATTGGGGTGAGGGTTCAAATAGGGCCCGTAACTGGCAACGCTACGATATGGGTGGAGGAGCAAAACTTTCTTTTGAAGAGGGCGTAGATTCGTATGTTCCATATGCAGGGACTCTTCATGATAATGTTACTATGTCAATGAACAAAATACGCCATACAATGTGTAATTGCGGTGCTTTAAGTATTGCAGAACTTCAAGAAAAGGCAAAAATTACTCTTGTCTCGCAAGCATCAATTAGTGAAGGATCTAGTCACGATGTTGTTGTTAAGAATACATCTTTGAGGGCAGAGTAACGTTAATTAATAATGAGAAATTATGTGGGTAGAATAAGGTAGTCTTTGGGCTCTCCGCGTGCCTTGCTTGAATCTTTTTAATGTTACCAAAAAGGATATCGCTTTTCCTGGTAGTGCAGTTGCTTAATTTTAACCAAGATTTAATATTTCACACTCCAATAAAAAAGAGGCTGTCTTGAAAGTTTGTTAACTTGATAGACAGCCTTTTTTATTTATTTTGCAATTACTTTTGCTAAGTTTTCAGCAGTAAAGCCAAGCATCTTTGCAACCTCACCACCAGGGGCAGATTCTCCAAATCGGTCTAGACAGAATAAGTCATCTTTAGAAGATGCAAAACCTTCCCAACCCATTTTTGATGCTGCTTCTGCAACTACTACACGATTTTCACCAATAATTGTTTTTTGAAGTTTTTCATCTTGGCGAGAAAATAATTCACGATCAAGGATTGAAACAACACGCACTGATTTTCCTGGCACCAATTTTGATGCTTCTAGTGCTAAAGATACCTCAGAGCCAGTTGCTAAAACAGTTACATCTGGATTTTCAGAACCTTTTCGCACAATATATGCACCACATTTTGCAGTGTTTTTCCAATCTGGATCATCTTTTGCATATACGGTGATGTTTTGTCGGCTAAATCCTAAACAAACAGGGGTTTCGACGCTTTCCATTGCCATTTCCCATGCAAGATTTGCTTCTTCGGCATCTCCAGGGCGAATAACTAGTACGTTCGGAATGCATCGTAAACTAGCAAGTGTTTCAATGGGTTGATGCGTTGGACCATCTTCACCAACAAAAATTGAATCATGTGTAAGTACATAAATTACTGGTTGCTTCATGAGAGCAGATAAGCGAAGTGCTGGTCTCATATAGTCGACAAAAACCATAAATGTTGCACAAAATGTTCGTAGTCCGCCGTGTAATTGCATACCATTACACATAGCAGCCATAGCAAATTCTCTTATACCCCAACGCACATATCGTCCTTCTGGAGTGGTAGCGCTATAATCGCTTGTTTCAGCTAATTTAGTAACATTTGGGCCTTGTAAGTCTGCCGCCCCACCAGCAATATTTTTATATACCTTGCTAAATTCTAAAAGGGCTGCACCAGAAGCATTTCTAGTTGCTAATGATTCACCTACTTTGTATTCTGGCATGGTTGCTGTTTCAAGAGATTTGCCTGTATGGAAGGCCTCCCACTCTTTATTGAGCTCTGCATTTTCAGCCTTCCAAGCGTTAAATAGATTATCCCAGTCTTCCTGAGCTCTTTCAAAGGTTTTTGCTCTTTCTTCAAAATATGTATATGCTTCAGGCACAACATAAAAATCTTTGTCAGCTGGTAAGCCAAGTTCTTTTTTTGCAGCCTCGATACCTTCTTTGCCTAAAGGAGCACCATGTGCAGAAGCTTTCCCTGCAACGGTTGGAGCACCTTTACCAATGACAGAGTCGAGCATAATTAAAGTCGGCCTGTCATCGGCTTTTGCTTTTTCCACTAGGGCTGCAATTTCCTCCATGTTATACATAGAACCTTGTAGAACTTGCCATCCATATGATTCATATCTTTTTGCAACATCCTCTGAAAAAGTGATATCAGTTGACCCATCAATTGATATATGATTTTTGTCATAAAAAGCTATAAGTTTTCCTAGCTTCATTGTTCCAGCAAAGCTACATGCCTCAGAAGATACGCCTTCCATTAAACAACCTTCACCTAATAATGTGTATGTATAGTGATTAACTATGGTGTGGTTTTTTGTGTTAAATTTAGCAGCTAGCATGCTTTCTGCTAGTGCAAACCCAACAGCCATTGCAATACCTTGTCCAAGGGGGCCAGTTGTTGCCTCAATACCGTCAGTCATCCCATATTCAGGATGACCTGCACAAACAGAATGAGCTTGACGAAATGATTTAATATCATCAAGTGAAACCTTGTATCCAGCAAGGTGTAAAATTGAATAGTCAAACATTGAACCATGTCCCGCTGATAAAATAAAGCGGTCTCGGTCGACCCATTTTGAGTTTTTGGGATTATGCTTCATTACTTCCCCATATAAAACTGCAGCAAGCTCTGCGCATCCAAGAGGAAGCCCAGGGTGCCCTGAGTTAGCTTTTTGAATTGCATCCATAGATAAGCTGCGAACCGATAATGCGACTGCTTCTAGTGCTTTTTTGTTCATTTTTTTCTCCTATTATTTCCCAATCAAAATATTTGGGGTGATATTATTTTCAATTACACAATTGAAAAACCATGTTTGTTTTTTGTTCCAATTGCCGAAGTAAGCTCTAGGGCAACTTCATCAAAACTCTCTATCATGCCATCAAGAGAAGTGTCAATCATTATTAAATCATCTTTTGATAGGCTTGAATCTGACATAAAAGCTTCTAAGAATTTTGTTGTGTGTGAAAACAGCTGAGATACGATAACTAACTGTTGTTGTGGTAGTGTAGCTACAGGTACCGTGCATGAATCTAGTTCGCAAATAAGTTTTAGCAATGCAGAATATAGTTCCAATGATCGCGAGCGAACTTTTCCTTTTTCGAAATCCAAAAATCTATTGTAAGCTTTAGTTAGTTTATCATAACGGCTTTCAATATGCAACATGAATGTTTCGCTGTCATTATCATTTAAAGTGCTTGGATCGGGAATCATTCTTGCAAAAATTTCATTACAGTTTTTTTCTTTTCTGTATAAAGAATCAAATATGTAGGCATCGAGCATGTAGAACGGAATAGGGATACCTATCTCATCATATAATGTATTAATCAGATTATCAAAATTTTTTACTTGCTCATTCCACGTTCCCACTGCAGGAATTTCTTCGCCTTTTTTCCATATCCTGCTTTCAACGCCATAATATTCGATGGCAATGGTAGATGTTTGATTCATGTATTCTTCAATTGAGCAACTATAATGTGTGCATAAAGTATCAATATTAGAAAAAAAAGTATACGCAAGCTGTTCTTCTATTGAGGCTAGCGGGCCGTATTTTGAAAGAGAATCTAATAAGGCAGAGTTTAAAACAGTATACCAATGTTCTCTTGAAGTATCAGCTTCTGTAACCTCAAAGGGTGTTGCTCTGCTGTTTTTTTGAATACTTAGCTCAACGTGTCCTTCATGCCAATCTACAACCTTGGCAAAAATTCTGTCGCCAAAGGAAAAGTTATTTGAAGTAAATAAAGTATGCATATCCCATGCCGTAATTTGTACCTTGTTCGGTAAAGTGTAGTCGGTGGCACTAAAGTCACAATCAGAATTTGCTGGGTCAACTGAGAGAAGTTGCGGTACATATTCTTCTCCATATAAAAAAGATGTATCGATCATTGTGCTTAAAGGTACTTCAATTATTTTTTTTTCGATAAGAGAAGTAGAACATACAGGGGTAATTTCATGCGGATACATGTCAGGGTCAATGAAGGGCATACATCTGTGTCCAGGAATTAAAACTCCCATGGTTATTTCTGTTTTAGTTGGCTTAATAGAAAAAGTTTTGCCAGTAAAAATAGAGGCACGAGAAATGAATGTATTGGGGTCAACTTGAAAAACAAACGGGTGTGTACTTAGGTAAACATCTAAGTCTATTGAGCTGTGTGGAAGGCTTCGGGCTCTTAAATAACGCTTTAGTTTATCAATGGTAAGTGTGCCTACATTTTCACGCAAAAAATTATCGAGTGTACTAACAATTATTTCATCAACCATACTTATTCCATTATTATTTGCAATTATCAGCGAATGTCTTCTACAATTGCTCCCATATCATCCAATATTTTTTTTAGTTCATCAACGCTGACTCCTGTGATTTTACAGGTGCATCGTTTGTGTTTAATATCTATTCCTTCACTTGTAACTAAAGAAATAATATTTCCGTTACGTTCAGCTATAGAATGGGCTATTTTTGCAATTTGGCCTGGTTTTTCATCAAGTTCGAATGTTATTCGAACACCATTATTTCTTGCCCCAAACATATTTATCATTGCATGAAAGATATCAGTTTCTGTAACCATTCCTACTAAGGTTGAGCCATGCATTATTGGTAGACATCCAATACCTTTATCTGCCATGATTCGTGCAGCTTCTTCAATGACTTCTGTTTCTTGAACACTATGAACTTCTTTGACCATTATTTTTTTTACTTTAATTTTAGAAAGCAAGTAGCTTAGTTCGTACATATCTAATGTTGTTGCAGAAGAAGGATCAGCTTTCATGAGGTCTTTTTTTGTAACAATCCCAATTACATTTGAATCATCATCTAAAACAGGGATTTTTTCAACACTTTCTTTTGTCATAAGTGCTCGTAAGTCTGTCAAGGACATATCTGCATCAACACAAATCGGATTTCTTTTCATTATAGTAGCAATTATCATAGCACCCTCCAAGTTCATTAATTAAAGTATACGATATTCAATTGAGTTAATTGTACACCTACAATTGTTAATTGTCAATCTTAATCAATCTTAGCCACCGAGATATGCAGCTTTTACAGATTCATCGTGTAATAATATTGAAGCGTCATCACTTTTGATTACAGCACCAGTTTCAAGTATGTAAGCACGCTTAGCAATGGACAAAGCTTTAAAAGCATTTTGTTCTACAAGCAAAATGGTTGTTCCCTCTTTATTTATTTCTCTTATAATTGAAAAAATTTCATCTACTAAAATGGGAGCTAAGCCCATTGAAGGCTCATCTAGGAGTAATAATTTAGGCCTTGACATAAGAGCACGACCCATTGCAAGCATTTGCTGCTCTCCACCAGAAAGGGTTCCACTTAATTGTTTTAGCCGCTCTTTTAACCGTGGAAAAAGATAAAATACTCTTTCTAAGTCTTGCTTTATACCCACCTTATCATTTCTTGTGTAGGCGCCCATTTCCAGGTTTTCTTTTATGCTCATATTGGCAAAAACCCGTCTGCCTTCAGGCACATGTATGAGGCCTGCTTTTACAATTTCATCTGGTTGTGCAGAGCTAATATTCTTTCCTTCAAATAAAATTGAACCGTCTGTTTTTTTTGTTATATTTGAAATTGCATGAAGAGTTGTTGTTTTTCCCGCTCCATTTGACCCAATGAGAGTGATTATTTCTCCTTCATTTACATCAAATGAAATACCTCTGAGGGCCTGGATAGCACCATAGTGGACAGATAAGTTTTTTACACTAAGCATCAGTTATTGCCTCCTCTCCTAAGTATGCTTTAATCACTTCAGGGTTCTTTTGTATTTCGTGCGGTAAACCTTTTGCAATTACCCGACCGTAATCGAGAACTATAAGGCGTTCACAAATACCCATTACTAAGTGCATATCATGTTCAATTAATAAAATCGTTACATTAAATTCGTTTCGGATGAATGAAATCAATTCCATTAGTTCTTGCGTTTCTTGTGGGTTCATTCCTGCTGCAGGTTCATCTAGTAATAGCAAGCTTGGGTTTCCCGCTAAAGCACGACAAATTTCTAATTTTCTTTGCTCACCGTAGGGAAGGTTCTTCGCAAGTTCACCTGCTTTATCTGGCATCTTAAAAAGCATTAAGAGCTTTTCAACTCTCTCGGTCATACGTTTTTCATCTTTTCTAAAGCGAGGGGTTCTAAGGAGGGCATCCAGTGGGTTTATCTTTCTGTTTTTGTGTAAGGCTATTCGAATATTATCAGCTACGGTTAAATTATTAAACAAGCGAATATTTTGAAATGTTCTAGCAATACCAATTTCATTGAGTTTATTTGAGGGCATTTTTCCTGCTCTGTAAACTCTATCATTTTTTCCCCAAAAAGAAATTTCTCCTTCTGTAGGTTTGTAAATCCCCGAAAGCATATTAAAGACAGTTGTTTTTCCCGCTCCATTTGGGCCAATTAAACCAACTAGCTCACCTTTGTAAATTTCGCATGAAAATTTGTCTACAGCTCGTAATCCGCCAAAAACTATAGATATGTTTGCTTGCAAAAGTAAATGTTTGTTTTCCATTGTTTTATTCCTTGTCTTTGGATTGTGCTGAAGTTTTTTTGCGTACAAATTTTGTTTTTACAAAAGCACATATTTTATCGTATAACTGTACAAACGATATTTCTTTTGTTCCCAACAATCCTTGTGGTCTAAAAAGCATTACTAAAATGAGTATGATTGGATAAATAACCAGTCTAAAATCTTGTAAAAAGCGTAAAATCTCTTGTAAGAAAGTAAGTACGAAAGCTGCAATTACTGATCCAGTTATTGAACCCATTCCACCGAGAACAACAAATATTAAATAGTCAATACTTCTATTAAAAGAAGCCAGGTCTGGTTTAATAAAGCTTAAAAATGGAGCATATAGTGCACCACCAATACCAGCGACAAATGAAGCAATAACAAAGCCAATCATTTTATAGCGAAAAACACCTATTCCAGATGAAGCAGCAGCTGTCTCGTCTTCGCGAACGGCAAGAATTGCCCGTCCATATGTTGAACGTAAAAAGTTTTGTAGAAGAATGATTATGAGTAGTAAAACACTTATTATTACGTACCATGATAAATCGGCATATAACGTCATGTTTACAGCTGCAGGGTCGGTAAATCGAATACCGTTTGGCCCTCCTGTTAAATCCTTAAAATTAACTAGTAGAACTCGAATAATTTCGCCAAACCCAAGCGTTACTATTGCAAGGTAATCGCCTTTTAATTTTAATGTTGGAAATCCAATGAGGACACTTGAAAGAGCGGTAAAAAGTCCTGCTAGGGCAATGCTCAAGTACATTGGAATGCCAAAATTTTGAGTGAAAATAATACAGCTATATGCACCAATTGCCATAAATCCGGCTTGGCCCAATGAAAGTTGGCCTGTAATTCCACAGATAATATTTACACTTATAGCCATAATCGTGTTAATAGCTGCTAGGGTTAAAATTTGTGCGGTGTAAGCATCAATAATAAAATTTTGAATTAAAATGCCAGGAATGAAGATTGTAGCAATTGTAACTATACAGGATATTAGTAAGGGTTTAAAATTTTTACTCATTTGCTTATACCTTCTCTCTAATTTTTTTACCCATAATGCCTGTTGGTTTTACAAGCAAAATAATTATAAGTAATGAAAATGAAATTGCATCTGCATATTGAGATGAAATAAAACCTTTTGTAAGAGTTTCCCCGATACCAAGAATATATCCACCAAGCATAGCTCCAGGGATTGAGCCAATGCCACCAAGAACTGCCGCAACGAATGCTTTTAGCCCTGGTAGTGTACCCATAACAGGATCAATTTGCGGATATGCACTTGCGTATAAAATTCCACCAGCTGATGCAAGAACTGCTCCAAGAGCAAAAGTAAAGACTATGGTTTTGTTTACAGAAATTCCCATTAGGCTTGCTGCGTGCATATCAAAAGATACAGCTCTCATTGCCTTTCCTGTTTTCGTATGGTTGACAATATAATTTAATACAAGCATAAGCACAGCAGAAAGAACTATAACAATAAGTTGTATATTTGAAATTGACAAAGAGCCCAAGCTAATATTTATAGTATCTATTGCAGGGAATTGCCGAGGGTTTGGGCCGATGAATGGTAATATTCTGGCTCCATTTTGAAGAATCAAGGAAACTGCAATAGCTGTAATGAGCGAGTTGAGGCGCGGAGCGCTTCTTAAGGGTCTATATGCAAAACGTTCAATTATTCCAGCAAGAACAGCACAGATAATCATTGAAAAGATAAATGCTATAATCATTGTTATTGGGTTTGATCCCATCGTTCGCATTACAAAATAACCAGAGTACGCACCCACCATTAGAATATCTCCATGGGCAAAATTTATTAGTTTTACAATCCCATACACCATTGTATATCCAAGGGCAATAAGGGCGTAAATACTTCCAAGTGATATTCCATTTAATAATTGTTGAACAATTATATTTCCTGTTTCCACAAAAACTCCCTTAAAATAATGATAAACCAGTTTTATTTGTCATCATTACTTTGATATTCTGTGTATTATACTATATTTGACAATTGTAGTAAATATCTTTTTTTTTCTCCAATTTTAACTTTTTTTTTGCCTTGACAACATAGCAATGCCGTTTTACAATATAATTTACATTTAAGAAATTTTAAGGATAAAGAATGACATTTGCAAAAAAAATATATGGCTTATTGCTCATAATAAGTGTGGTGTTGACTGTTTTTTTATCGCGAGGTGAAATTGAATCACGGGAAACGAGGGTAATGAATGTTCTGTCTTTGCATTGCGAAAGAATTAGTAATCAAATGTATCGTGCTGTATATGCAACGGAGGTGTTAAAAGAAGTTTTTAAATCAAATAATGGCAGTATGGAACAAAGTGTATTTGATGCTTTAGCGCATGCAGTTGGAGAAGGCACTGATTATGTTACTATTCAAGCTATGCCAAATGGGATAGTAGAATTTGCATACCCTTATGAGGAAAATAAAAGCACTGTTGGTCATGATGTTTTTAAAGATTCTGCAACAGCAATAGAATCACATAAAGCAAAAGAGGAAAATAAATTTATTATCTCAGGGCCGTTTCAACTCCTTCAAGGTATGGAAGGGCTGGCTATAAGAAACCCTCTTTATTTAGAAGACGAGTCAGATTCTAACTTTTGGGGTTTTATTACAATTGTTCTACCAGTTCCCGAGTCTCTTCAGGGCACAGGGGTGTTTGAACTTGAAGAACTTGGCTATGAGTATGAAATAACTGCACAGTATAAAAATGAGGATATTATTTTTGCTAGCACTAATGGTTTTAAGCCTGAGCTTGCACAACAAAAGCCTATTAGTATTGGGGATAATGTTTGGGAAATGGGATTGTATCGAAAAAATGATGTAAGAGAGCTTTGGGTGTATAGTGTTTTGCTGCTAGCTACATTTGCGTTAGTTTCAACGATAATTTTTATTGTACTGAAGAAGATTGAAAGGCGTTTAAATCACGATTTGCTAACCGGAGCTTTTAATCGAAGGCTTTTAGAAACATATATTAAGTCAAGTCATTTTTCAAAGTCATTATGCTTCACCCTTTTTTTTCTCGACCTTAATGGTTTTAAGCCCGTAAATGATACTTATGGGCATGCGATAGGGGACCTTTTATTAATTGCATTTGTAAAGCGTATGCAAGGAAATATTAAAAATGATGGAACGGTATATCGGGTCGGCGGAGATGAGTTTGTTATAGTTATACCAGGTCTTAAGATAGAAAAAGATGTTTTAGATGTTGAGAGTAGAATCTCACAGCAAGCAGAGATCCCATTTGCAATAAATGGAATAAAAGTAAAAATTTCAACGAGTATTGGATCGTCACAGTTTCCAAGTGACTCAACTGATATGAAAGAGTTATTAACTATAGCCGATGAAAAAATGTATAAAAATAAGAAAGCTTTCAAGCTGAAGTTAGAGCAAGGGGAGTAAGATTTTTTTTGTTTTATTCGGTTGTATTGACAAGTTCTCATATAAAAGGTATCTTACTGGTAGTACTGCTATAATTTTGGAGGAACTATGAAAGACAATGCCCTTGGGGTAAAGTATGCTCACATGTTTGAAGATTTAAAAAAACAGGGTAGTGAAGCTCATATAATTGATGATACAAATGTTTATCAAGAAGGAAATAAAGAAACTCGCAAGTTAATTGACGTGATGTTAAAAGATGGCATTATGGAAGGGTCTCATATAGAAGGATTAGACCATTTTGAAGACTTTTACAATGCCTTGATGAATGGAAAACGCGGACTTTTATTAGTCGAGCACTTTAGCAACATGGATTTACCAGCGTTATGCTATTTGCTAGAAAATTGTGAAAAACCTTTTGGTAAAGAACTTTCTTCTCGAATTGTTGCTATGGCAGGAATGAAGCTTAATGAAGCAAACCCCATGGTTAAGGCGTGGGCAGAGGCTTTTACTCGTATTGTAATTTACCCTAGTAGAACACTGTCTTCTATCGAAGATCCAGAAGAAAGGATATTGGAAGAAGCAAAGAGTCGAAAAATCAATACGGCATCCATGCATGCATTAACAGAATGTAGAAGAAACAAAAAACCAATTTTGGTATTTCCTAGTGGAACACGGTATCGCCCATCAAAACCTGAAACAAGAAAAGGTTTGAGAGAAATAGATTCATATTTGCGAATGTTTGATGTTATGCTATTAATAACAATAAATGGTAACTGTTTGCGTATGGATCCTGACAACATTGAAAATATGCTTGCAGATTTATTAATAGAGGATTTAGTAATTATGACAGCTAGTCCACTGTTAGACTGTAAAGAATTTCGGCACAAGGCTTTGGAAGAAATTGGCGATTCTGTTGAGGATAAAAAAGTTGCAGTAGTTGAAAAAATTATGGATAGACTAGAAAAACAACATGATAAACAGCAAGAAGTTTATTTAAAAATGTATAAAGAAATTACTGGAAAGGATTCTGATTACACTATTTAATATTGAACACAATAGGGTACGTGTAGAATGAAAATAATAATATCGCCCGCTAAAAAAATAAAAAAAGACCCAGAGCTTTTTTTTGAAAGCCGTCAGCCTGTGTTTATAGAAAAGGCACACACTCTAGTATCGTATTTAAAAACACTTTCTCTTCCACAACTGAAAAATCTTCTTATGTGCAATGATGATATTGCACATTTAAATTATGAACGATATAAAAACATGGATTTTAACTCAAATCCACAGCATGCGCTATTGGCATATGATGGGATTCAATATCAATATATGGCGCCGTTAGTTTTTGATGATGAAGGCTTTGAGTACGTTTCAAAACACCTGCGAATTATTTCTGGTTTGTATGGTTTATTACATCCTCTTGATGGCATTCAACCATATCGCCTAGAAATGCAAACAAAGCTTACTACAAGTTTTTGTAAAAATTTATATGATTTTTGGGGAGATTCAATTTATAAAGAGCTTGCAAAAGATGAAGGAATTATAGTTAATCTTGCTTCAAAGGAATATAGTAAAGTTGTTGAAAAATATTTAGAAAAAAAGGCTCAACTTATACATTTTGTTTTTGCCGATGAAAACAAAGAAACAGGAAAGTTTGTTGAAAAGGGCGTATATGTTAAAATGGCTCGCGGAGAAATGGTTCGTTTTATGGCAGAAAATAAAATATATGACTTAGAAGGTATCAAGGATTTTAACTCTCTTAATTTTTCTTTTAACAAAAAGCTTTCAAGTGAACATACATTTGTATTTTCTCGTTAAGCACTAGAGTATACCTCTTTAATAAATCTTTTCTATTTTGTATACTATATGTATGGAAGCTATACCTTTAAATACCGAATCTTCACCTGAAGCGGTTATTGAACTATTATTCAAACTTAAATTAAAAGATGTGATGGAAACAAATGTCATTACTATTCCTCCTAGCATGTCAATGCGAGAAGCTCAGCTTCTTATGAAAGAAAAACGCGTTACAGGTGTGCCTGTAATGCTAAGCAAAAAGCTTGCAGGAATTATATCAATGGATGATATTGTAAATGCCTTTGACAAGGGGACAATTGATGAACCGTGTGAAAACCATATGACGCGCAATACTATTGTGTTGCAAGAGAATATGCCAATTTCTTTTGCGGTTACGTATTTTAATAAATATAAATTTGGGCGATTTCCTGTCTTGAATAGTAAAAACAAGCTTGTTGGGATTGTTACAACATCTGATGTTATTGCTGCTCTCTTGGTTGCAATGAACTCTGAGGTTGAGCGCCTTGAAAAAGAAACTCAAGAGGCATTAAAACAAGAGCCTCACCGAGTTATGGAATTTAAGACAGAACCCTTTAATTTTGAAACTGCAGGACTTGCCTCAACAGAAATAAAAAAAACCTTACGTTCAATGAACGTAGATCCAGCTATAGCACGCAGAGCGGGTATTGCAAGTTATGAGCTTGAGATAAATCAGGTTGTGCATTCTTCGGGTGGCATAATGCGTTATTATATAACAGGTGACAAGCTAGTAATAGAAGCAATGGATACGGGGCCCGGGATACCAGATATTGACAAAGCCTTAACAGAAGGATTTTCTACTGCAACAGAAAGAGTTCGCTCACTTGGGTTTGGTGCAGGCATGGGAATCCCAAATACAAAACGTGTTTCTGATGGCTTTACAATTGAGTCAGAAATGGGAAAGGGGACAACTGTTCACGCAACCTTTGATTTAAAAGGGCTTGAAGAAGAGAAACATTGATGTTTAGAACCATGTTTAAGGTAATGAAAAATAAAAGATTTTAATCAGGAGATCAGAGTATGAAACTTTCTGAAATAGCAAGTGTATTACATTTAAAAGCCATTATTGATGATTATAATGATGTTGAAGTGCATTCAGTGTATACTGGAGATTTGTTAAGTGATGTGATGGGGCATGGCGATGATGAATGTATTATAGTAACGATACAGGCCCATAAAAACACTTTAGCAGTTGCAACTCTTAAGGATTCTCCTGCCATAATTCTCTGCAATAATCGGCCTGTTCCTGATGATATGATTGAATCTGCAAAAGAAGAAAGAGTAGCTCTTTTTGTAACTAAAGAAAATCAATTTACTGTATCGGGGAAACTCTATGCCTTGCTGGAAAGCTGATTTTCATTTGCATTCTTGTCTTTCTCCTTGCGGAGATCTTATTATGTCTCCTTCGGTTATTGTAGATGCCCTTAAGGGAAAAGGGGTACAAATAGCAGCTCTTACTGATCACAATTCATCTTTAAATTGCCCTGCTTTTTCTTACCATTGTCAAAAAGCAGGGATTGCAGCCCTCTTTGGAATGGAGGTGCAAACCATGGAGGAAATCCATGTGCTTTGTTTGTTTTCATCACTTGATGTAGCGCTTGCATTTAGTGATGAAATATACACACTGTTGCCCCCTATCATGAATAACCCTGAAAAAACAGGCGATCAAGTGTATGTGGATGCTGATGATGACATTATCGGAGAGGTTGATAAATTTTTAGTTGTATCTTGTACGTATGGTGTTGATGAGCTTGCAAAGCGAGTGCACGAACTTGGGGGGCTTGTTATTCCTGCGCATGTTGATCGTTCCTCCTTTTCACTGACCAGTCAGCTAGGATTTATACCCGAGGGGGATTGGGATGCACTAGAAGTAGTACGACTGCCTCCAGCAAATATCGATTGGGTTGATGGCAAGCAAGTCCAGAGGTCTTTAGATACTTTAGGATATCCTTTGACAACCTCATCCGATGCTCATTATGTGGAGCATATAGGGAGGAGGGCGTTTGAATTAGATTTTGCAGATGCTCCATTGCAAGGCGAAGGTGGGATTTTAAAAAATGATGGTAGTGTAAACATAGAAACCTTAAAAGAAGCCTTAAAGCGTCGTCCTATTGTCTAAATTATAATAGTTCAAAACACTTTATTCAAATATGTAACAAAATCACTCATCTTATTGAAAGATTTTTGTAATAATGGTATATTTTTATTAGAAGAATTTTAAGGTTTAAACTGAAGGACTATATATGAAAGCATTATTAGATGTAAAAAATTTAAGCGTCAATATTGGCGAAAAAAAAATATTAGAAAATCTCAATTTTAGTGTAAATCCAGGGGAAGTACACGTAATTATGGGGCGTAATGGGCGAGGAAAGTCAACGTTATTCTCTGCTATAGTTGGAAACCCTGTTTATGAAATAAATAGTGGCACAATAGCATTTGATGGTGATGACATTACGAATGCAAAAGCAGATGAGCGAGCCAGAAAAGGGATTTTTTTATCTTTTCAAACACCGGTTGAGATACCTGGTATTACATTAGCAGACTTTATTCGATCAGCCCAAGGTTCTGTAACAGGAGAGATGAAAAATGTTTTTTCATTTAGGAAGGCACTTCGCCAAAAAATGGAAACCCTAAATATGGATGAGTCTTACGCGGATAGGGATTTAAATGTTGGTTTTTCTGGCGGAGAAAAGAAAAAAGCTGAGATTTTACAAATGCTCATGCTAAATCCAAAATTGGCCTTATTAGATGAGACTGACTCGGGTCTAGATGTTGATGCAATTCAAAATGTTTCTGAAGGTATTAAAGCCTATCACACAGAAGAAAATAGTATTGTAATAATTACTCACAATGCTAAGTTATTAGAAAAGCTACCTGTAGATTTTGTACATATCTTGGATGATGGGAAAATAATACAGACTGGGGATAAGGATTTAGGTTTAGAAATTGTAGCCCGTGGTTTTTCTGCTCAAGCACAAAGTGAGGCCTGAGGTGAATGATAATACAGAAAAAACAATCATAGATGACATTGATAGAAGTGTATACGATGTTATTGACTACGCAAAACCGTCGCTTGCTGTAGACTCTGGGTTAACAGAGGATGTTGTAAGGACGATTTCGAAAGAAAAAAATGACCCTGAGTGGATGACAGAATTTAGACTCAAGGCCTTAAAGCAATATTTGGAAACACCTTTGCCAAATTGGGGAGCTCCATTAGATGAATTAAATATGGATAATATTGTTACCTACGTGCGCCCTGATACAAATATGAAAGAATCATGGGAAGAAGTACCATCAGAAATAAAAAATACCTTCGAGCGACTTGGGATTCCAGAGGCAGAAAAGACTAGTCTTGCTGGTGTTGGAGCCCAGTATGATTCAGAAGTTGTTTACCATAATGTGCAAAAGGAAGTTGAAGAGCAAGGTGTTGTTTATACCGACATGGAAAGTGCCCTAAATGGTCCCTATGCAGATAAGGTAAAAGAGCATTTTATGAAACTTGTTCCAATTACTGATCATAAATTTGCAGCCCTTCATGGAGCTGTTTGGTCAGGCGGTTCTTTTGTATATGTTCCACCAGGGGTACATGTTGAAGTTCCTCTTCAATCATATTTTAGATTAAATGCAGCGGGAGCAGGGCAGTTTGAGCATACTTTAATTATTGTTGATAAAGGAGCATCACTACATTTTATTGAAGGATGCTCTGCGCCAAAACATAATGTTACAAACTTACATGCAGGCTGTGTTGAGCTTTTTGTTGAGGAGGGAGCTAGGCTTCGCTATTCAACAATAGAAAACTGGTCTAAAAATATGTATAACTTAAATACAAAACGTTCGTTAATAAAAAAAGAGGGAATAATGGAATGGGTGAGTGGGTCGTTTGGATCTCATACCTCCTATCTCTACCCTATGACAATCTTGCAAGGTGCAAACTCGAGAATGGAATACACGGGAATTACTTTTGCTAGCAATGGGCAAAATCTTGACACTGGGGTAAAAGTAGTACATAATGCAGAAAATACATCTTCACATCTTTTTGCAAAGTCAATTTCGCGTGATGGGGGTGCTTCAACCTTTCGAAGTGAAGTAACGGTTAGCTCAAAAGCTAAAAAAAGTAAATCATCAACTTCGTGTGAGTCACTGATGCTAGACAGTAAATCTCGAAGTGATACAGTGCCTGTATTAAATATTCATTGTGATGATGTAAGCATTGGTCATGAGGCAAAAATAGGGCAAATCAGTGACGAAGTAATTTTCTATCTGATGAGCAGAGGTATAAAAGAAGAAGAAGCAAAAGCAATGGTTGTAGGGGGTTTTGCCGAACCTATAGCAAAACAATTACCACTTGAATACGCTGTTGAAATGAACAACTTAATCCACCTTGAAATGCAAGGAACTATAGGGTAAGGGGGCAAAAATGAGCACAATAACAGTAAACAACTTGCCTGTTGCAACATGGAATCATCTTGGTGTTAATGGGGTAAATGCCCCCGATTTTCCAGAAAAAACCGATAATGATATTTTTGAAATAACAAAAACACTACCAGCATATTCAAAAGAACAAGAACTTCTGTATACAGAATCGGGTGATGATGTCCTAGAAAGGTTTTTGTCTAAGAACTCGAATGCACGGTATAGAATTTCCATAGAAAAAGGTATTGTAGATCCTGTTTATATTAGTGCACATATAAACGAAAAAAATAGCTGCCTTTATGAGGATTCAATAATTAGTGTTGAGGAAGAAGCTCGGGTAAACATATATCATACTGTAACATCAAACAAAGAGGTACACGGGAGGTATTCTGGTTTATTAAAAGTGCATGCAAAAAAAGGCTCAAAAGTACATATTACATTAGCACAATTGTTCACAGACTCAATTTATGATTGGTCTCAACTTGTAATTAAAACAGAGGAAGGGGCATGTGTTGAAGTAGTTCGAGTTTTGCTTGGAACAAATCAACGCCTTAATGCAGTGAAGGCAGTTCTTGATGGGAATAATTCCTCTTTTAGTCTTGACACATACTACAATGTTAAAGATAATAATACTATAGATATAAATGATGTTGTTATTCATGCTGGTACACATACCACCAGTGATATGTATATTGGCGGTATCCTTGATGGAAATAGTAGCAAAATTTACCGTGGGACAATTGACTTTAGAAAAGGCGCTGTAAAATCTATCGGAAAAGAAATAGATGATGTTCTTCTTATGAGTCCAAATGTTCATAACAAAACTTGCCCTCTTATATTGTGCGGAGAAGAAAGTGTAGCAGGAGAACATGCTGCAACTATAGGCCGTTTTAATGATGAGCAACTTTTTTATCTATGTTCTAGAGGCCTAACGGTTGAAAAAGCAAAACAACTTTTGGTAGATGCAAAGTTGCACAATGTAATAAGTAAGATTAAGGATGAGAACTTACAAGAAACAGTGAGACAGTTTGCCAAAGAAGGGTAATTATTAATGGACAATATACATAAAGATTTTCCAACTTTACTAGAAAAGGAAAATGGAAAAAGACTCATTTACCTTGATAATGGAGCAACTTCCCATAAACCTATTTCGGTTATTGAGGCAGTTAAAAATTACTATGAGACTGCAAATGCAAATCCTCATAGAGGGGTTTATGAACTTTCAGCACGTGCTACAATCATTCATGAAAAGGCGCGAAAGTCAATACAGAGGTTTATAAATGCACGAAAAGTACATGAGATAATATTCACAAAAGGTGCGACAGAAGCACTTAATATTATTGCATATAGTTATGGAATGGCATTTTTAAAATCGGATGATGAAGTTATTGTTTATGCAGCTGAACACCATGCAAATTTTGTAACATGGCAACGAGTTGCACAGGTAACAGGTGCGAAAATTAAATATATCCACCCTGATGCGGACGGACACTTTGATATGTCTGAATATGAACAAAAACTTTCTTCTAAAACAAAGGTTGTTGCTGTTGCTGAAGTATCAAATGTTCTCGGAGTAAGAACACCAGTGGAAAAAATTACCGAAATGGCACATGCGGTGGGTGCTGTAGTGGTACTTGATTGTGCTCAAAGTATTCCACACATGAAAATAGATGTGCAGGCTATGAATGTAGACTTTGTTGCATTTTCGGCTCATAAAATGTATGGACCTATGGGAATAGGGGCCCTCTATGGTAAAGATACCCTCCTTGAAAAAATGCCACCATTTCTGTATGGAGGCGATATGATAGCGGGTGTCCATGAGTCAGGCAGTGAATATGCAGGACTTCCTGAAAAATTTGAAGGTGGGACTCAAAATATTGCTGGAGAGGCAGGACTTATTGCAGCTATTGAGTATCTCGAATATATCGGTTGGGAAAAGATAAAAGAGCATGAGAAAAGGCTTATGAAGCGTTTATTAAACGGAATGAAAGAACTGGATTTTATTGATATATATGGTGACTTACGATCAGAGTATAAAACAGGTGTTGTTGCGTTTAATGTTAAGGATGTTCATCCTCATGATACGGCAAGTATATTAGATATGGATGGGGTTGCCGTCAGGGCAGGACATCATTGTGCACAACCTTTAATGGATCACTTGCAAATAAATTCATGTTGCAGAGCTAGCCTTGGAATTTATAACATTGACGATGATATTGATGTTTTTTTAGAGAGTCTTCCTAAAATTAGAGGAGTAATGGGATTATGAATTTAAATGCAATATATACCCAACTTATAACTGAAAATAGCCGCTCTGAGAGACATAGGAGACTCGTGCATCCTGCAACTTTTTGTAAGAGAGGGAATAATCCAACTTGTGGTGATGATATAACTCTTTGTGTGCGTATAGAAAATGGGAAGTTAGAAGATATTGGGTTTGAAGGTATTGGGTGTGCTATATCACAAGCCTCTGTTACAATGATGATAGATTTAGTAAAGGGTAAAACTATAGATGAAGCAAAGGAAATTGTTGATCTTTTCTTGCACATGATTACTGGAAAAGAATTAACAGAAGAAGAGCTTGATAGACTTGAAGATGTTCAAGCTTTGGCAGGTATAGCTAATATGCCAGCAAGAGTAAAGTGTGCAGTTCTTGCATGGCGCACTCTTGAAGGCGAATTGATTAGATTAGGAAGCGAATAAAATGACAATATTGGAATCAATAATTTTAGGTATTCTACAAGGCTTAACTGAATTTTTACCGGTATCGAGTTCGGGGCATTTGGTTGTAGCTCAAAAATTGTTTGGATTACAAAATATCCCTCTTTTGTTTTCAGTTTTTTTGCATCTAGCAACTTTACTTGCTGTTGTAATATTCTTTCGAAGACAAATAATAGATTTAATTCTGGTCTTTTTTCGATGGATTTTTAAACAGCCAGTTCCAGGATATAAAGAAAAAAAAGGTTTATACGAGCATGCAAATGTCATGCTCGAAGAAAAAGCAAAGAGACAGATGATTGTGTCCTTAATTATAGCGACTTTTGTTACAGGCGTAATGGGTCTCGGTATAAGTAAAATACTGCCAGATCTACCAATTGAGTTTGTATATGCCGGTTTTATAACAACTGCAATAGTTCTTTTATTATCGGGTCGTATTGCACCAAAAATCAATAAAGATGAAAAACAACTATCATATGTAAAACCTTCCCAAGGGTTGCTTATAGGGCTTGTACAGGGAGTAGGTGTTTTTCCAGGAATATCACGATCAGGCATAACAATAGCTGGAGGGATAATAACAGGTTTAAATAGAAACATTGCAGGTGAGTTTTCATTTTTACTTTCTATTCCAGCAATCCTTGGAGCCTTTTTACTTGAAGTAGGTGATTTAGCTGGAATAAAAGAAGGAATTGGATATGTTCCAATAATAATTGGGTGCATAGCGGCTTTTATTTCAGGTTTTTTTGCATTGAGTATACTTATGAAACTGATTCGAAAAGGAAAGTTGGAGTACTTTGCCTATTATTTAATTCCACTTGCAATTGTTGGTTTGGTGTTTTTTAGGTAAGTACGAACTCAGCTATTATAATTATCAATTAAATGAGGGTAAGATATTAAATGTAGTTACATGCTGCCTATAATAAAAAATGCAATATTACCTGCAACGCAAAAATATCCAATACTTAAAAAGGGAATAAAGGGAAGAGACATTCGAGATGTTCTTCTCCCTTTTTTTGTTATAAACAAAATAACGTAGAATAAAAATGCCAACACACAAGCAATCAGCACCGCAACAATAAATGCATATATTCCTAAAACCATTCCCATGCCACAAGAAAACCAAATATCTGCTAGCCCCATTTTTCCTCTGCATACTAAAAAAACAAGCGTGAAAGCAAAAAGTGCAAAAACACCTCCACTAATAATAGACAGAATTTTCTGTAGTGCACTGTGGGCTGAGTAATCTACTGCAAAAGCTACAAAAATTTTTAAAATAAGAACAAGACAAAGCATCGCAATGCTATAAATACGCGGTATTTCTCCGCTTTTTATATCTACAATAGAAAACAGAATTGAGAAAAAACTAAAAATTGCGATAATGGATAAATCAAGAGCTTCAAATTCAATAACCATAAGTTAATTCTAACACAATTGGCAAAAAATGTGTAGTCCTTAAAAAAAGTTATACATATGTAACAAAATCACTTTAAAATAAGGTAAAACCTTATATACTACGTATATATTAAATTAATTCATTCGGAGGACGTTATGTCATTAATTGGAAAAGAAATAAGCGATTTTACAGTTCAAGCTTACGCAAATGATTCTTTTAAAACTGTTTCAAAAAAAGATACTCTTGGAAAATGGGCTCTTTATTTTTTCTACCCAGCAGACTTTACTTTTGTTTGCCCAACTGAGCTTCAAGATTTAGCAGACAAATATGCAGAATTTAAAGCAGCAAACTGCGAAGTGTATTCAGTATCATGTGATACACACTTTGTACACAAAGCTTGGGCAGATGCTTCTGAAACTATCAAAGGCATCAACTATGTAATGCTAGCTGACCCTACTGGTGCTTTAGCACGTGACTTTGAAGTTATGATTGAAGCCGATGGTATGGCAGAACGTGGCGCATTCATCGTAAACCCAGAAGGAAAAATATGTGCTGTAGAAATTACAGCAGGTGGTGTAGGCCGTAATGCAGATGAACTTTTACGGAAGGTACAAGCTTGCCAATTTGTTGCTCAACACGGTGATCAAGTATGTCCTGCTCGTTGGAAGCCAGGTGCAAGCACTTTAAAACCAGGTATGGATTTAGTAGGAAAACTTTAATGTTAAATCGTAAAAGTTGGACTCCTTGCTAACTTTTACGATAGGCTTTAGAGTCTACTAAAAGCAGTAAATTATTTGGTTAGTTTACTGAGCTATATATTAAAACTCCTTTCTGAGGAGTTTTTTTTGTGCTTGAGTAATTGATGTAAATGGGGTATAGTAATGCATGAATGATTTGATTGATGAAAAGTTAAGACGACGTCGCTTAACACTTTTTTTTGCATTAGTAGCCCTCGTTGCGCTTGGTAATGGTTTTAGTGATGCAATATATGGTAATTTTTTTAAGGATGCTTATAATGTAACCGCTCAACAAAGAGCTTTTATTGAGTTTCCTCGGGAGCTTCCAGGAATTTTATGTGTAATAATAATTGCATTTCTTTCTTTTCTTGGGGATATCCGCATTGCAGTGCTAGCACAAATATTGGCTTTTACAGGCCTTACAGTTCTAGGATTTACAAGTCCTTCCTTCTCTCTTATGTGCTTCTTCTTGTTTATTAACTCACTTGGAATGCACCTGTTTATGCCATTACAAGATTCAATTGGCATGTCGTTAGCAAAGGATGGGCAAGTGGGTCGGCGCGTCGGGCAATATAAAAGCTTGCAAGTATTTTGCTCGATGATTGCTGGCATTCTTGTTTTTTTAGGGTTTCGTACGGGTCTTTTTACATTTAAGACATCTATAAAACCTGTTTTTTTAACAGGTTCATTCTTCTTTTTGTTGGCAATAGTAGTTTCTGTTTTGCTCTCTATTTCAATTTTTAAAACGCATCCCAAAACTGAAAAAAAGAAGTTTAGGATTTTATTCAGAAAGGAATATACTTTATATTATATTTTAACAACTTTGCATGGGGTTCAAAAGCAAATAGCATTTGTGTTTGGTGCTTGGGTGTTGATTGATTTGCTTAGTAAAGGAGCAGATAGTATGTCTCTTTTGATTATTATAGCAAGTTTTTTAGGAGTTTTCTTCATGCAGAAGCTCGGTTCGTGGATTGATAAACTTGGTGTCAAAAAAATGATGTATTTTGATGCACTTACATTTATATTTATCTATTTATTATATGGGTTTGTTGTCTTGGGTATTACTGAAAAATTTTTGCCTGATGCAGGATGGACTGTGTGGGTTGTATATGCATTATTTATTCTTGATAGGCTATCAATGAATATTGGGGTAGTAAAATCTGTGTATATAAAGAATATTGCAATAAAGGCTGAAGATATTGGACCAACGCTTTCTACAGGCATTAGTCTTGATCACATTGTTTCCATTATTGCAGCCCAAATTAGTGGGTATGTTTGGATGACATTTGGGCCTGAATGGGTTTTCTTTATTGCAGCATTTTTATCGCTGGGTAATTTATTTGTTGCGTACAAGGTTACCGAATAATCAAAACCTAGATTGAGTAATACACAGAAAAGAAGTGTAAGATGCTTCCTGCAAGTACAAAAAGGTGCCAAATTGGATGCATCCACTTTATTTTTTTCATGGAATAGAAAATTACACCAACTGTGTATGCTACACCACCAACTATTAAAAATACCAAGCTTATAGAAGGAATAGCTTCTTTCATGGGGCGGTAGGCAAAAACAATAAGCCATCCCATTGCTATGTATGTAATAAGGGAGAGCAACCTTACTTTATTTGCAAACATTGAATACATTACTATCCCCAGTATAGCTAAGCCCCAAATAATGCCGAAAAGAGTCCATCCAATAACACCATTTAATGAAGCCAAGCAAAAGGGTGTATAAGTTCCAGCTATGAGTAGATAGATTGCGCAATGATCAAATATCTTAAATATGGACTTTGCTCTGGGAGGAGTTAATGCATGATATAAGGTCGACATCATATAAAGGATAACCAATGTTGCACCATAAATAGTCCAGCTTACAACATAAGACGCCGTTGATCCGTCTGGAGCATACATAACAGCTCTAACAATGAGCAGAACCAAAGCAGCAACCGCTAATCCTGCACCAATGCCATGGGTTATAGAATTAAATATTTCTTCTCCTGTGGAAAAGGCTTTTGGCATTTTAGATAGGGTTGCAATTTTCTCCTCTTTTCTTAACCTTCGTTGTTCTTGTCTTTCAAATTTTCTAAGAGCTTTATCATCATTAAAGTTGAGGGCAACTTTAAGCTCATATTTTGTTTTTGCAATTTCATTATTCGCATTCTTCTTGATGGTATCGATTTTAAGGAATGCATCTTGACGTAATTGGCTTTTCGATTTTTTTTCCATTTTTACCTCTAATTATTAGACCCTAAATTTTTAAAAAAGTTGCATGAAAAAAACAAAGGGTTAGAAAAAAATATCAAAAATAATTTTGATGCATAAGCTAAGTGCAACTAATGCTATTACGGGGCGAACAAAGGAGGTTCCAATTTTTATAGCAAGCTTTGATCCTAGAAAATTTCCGCCTATTGCACAAATCGCTGCGGGTATTGCTATTGCAAAGAATACTTTCCCACCGATGATGTATGTAATTGCACTTGCTAGGTTAGAAGCTAGGTTTACTACTTTTGCTGTTCCAGAACCTTCAACAAGGTCAATATGCATAAGCCCTGCAAAAATTAATATTAAAAACATACCTGTTCCTGGTCCAAAAAAACCATCATAGGCACCTACACTAAAGCCCGTTATAAGTGAATAAATAATTATTTTCTTTTTTGTTATCGAAATGACGTGTGCATGCTTACCGAATCTTCTGTGTGTTAATGTGAAAATTGCTACTAGGGGAAGAACAACTAAGAGGCTAATCTGTAATGCTGTATCGGACATATATAATGCTAAAAGTGTCCCCAGATACGACCCTGGAAGGGCTGCTAGTGCACCAAAGGTTGCAACACGTATATTCATTTTTCCATTTTTAAAATAATTAATTGCAGCAATAACAGTTCCGATACAGGCAGAAAATTTATTTGTTCCGTATGCAGTATGTATCGGGAGTCCTGCAAATAGATAGGCGGGAATAGAAATTAGTCCCCCTCCTCCAGCTATCGAGTCGACAAAGCCTGCTAAAAAAACGAGAGGACATATTATTATAAGGGTCAATTCATATGAAAAATTCATTGTACTAGGCTCTCAAAAAAATTACGTTTTTGATTTTACTATTTTTTGTCGGCGGATTTCATATAAAAGAATGCCTGATGCTACCGAAACATTTAAGCTGTCAAGTTTTCCACAGGTTGGTATCGAGATAATTGAATCACATTTTTCTGCTAATAGACGGCCTATTCCTGCTCCTTCGCTTCCTAGCACTATGGCTATATTTCCACTTAAATTTAATTCGTGTGAGGCTGTTCCATCAGCACTTGTAGCATAAACCCAAAAATCTAATTCTTTAAGCTTTTCGACTACACGAACAAGGTTTGTAACTATTGCTGTTGGTACCCATGTAGAGGCACCAGCACTGCTTCTTGCAACAACATCTCCTTCAAATACGCTTCCTCTTTCAGGTATTACTAGTAAGTCTGCACCAAGTTGGTCACAACATCTAATAATTGCACCAACATTATGAGGATCGGTAACACCATCTAGGATAAGCACGGTAAAGCCACTCGTTTTCCTTGAGGTTAGCTCAGCTATAAAAGAATCAAATTCAACAATATTTTGCCCTTTTTTTGCTGCTCCATTCTTAAAAACGAGAACGAGGCCACGGTGATCGCGTGATGTTTCATGCAAAGATGATACAAGGGTATTTAATTCTTTTTCGGTTGTTTCACGTGATGTTACTTGAAGTTCTTTTGCATGGGCAAGAATTTTCTTTACTCTCGGTCCAGCTTTTGCATACAGAAGTTCCACATCACTAGAGGGAGTTTGTTTTTTTTTGAGAAGTCGTAGTTGTTCTTCAATGGCATGAAAGCCAGTTAATATACTCATATATAACTATAAGCCCTTAACGGCCACAACATTGCTTGTATTTTTTTCCAGAATTACACGGGCAAGGATCATTTCTTCCAACCTTTATGCCTTGGCGAATTACTGTAGTTGGAGTAATGCTACCATGTGAGTAAAACCATTTACCATCTATCTTTTCAAAGTTGGCTTTTTCTTTGTGAACTTCTTTCAAGCCTTTTTTGCTGTATGTTGCATTAAATTCAACTATACCAGTTGTGTCATTTTCTAAGCCCTTTTCTGTTCTCAGAATAGATAGTCCAAGCCAGTCAGAACTTTCACTCCACTTTCGTGTCTCTTCTCGGTCAATTTCATTTTCTTCATCATTTGTTATACAGGATGAAATGATAAAGTCAATTTCATGCTTTACATAAGAAGAGTAGCGAGCTCTCATTAACGCTTCGGCTGTTTTTGCAATCGTGCTTCCTTTAATGATAGGTTCGCAGCACTCTTTGTACTCTTTTTTTGACCCACAAGGGCATACAGTATTTTCACTCATGTTTTGATTATAGTGTTATGGAAGAAAAATTGCAAGGGAGAAGAAATAAATAATGTAGACTAAACAAATTATCTAAAGAGAGCGTATACTTTGCTTACCCTAGTGCATTACATGCACTAGGGTAAGCAAAGTTCTAGTTTTAGCAGCCATTATTTTTTCTTAATAGCTACTAAGGTTAGATCATCATATTGTTCATCCTCTTTAATATGTGTGTAGTACATATATTCAGCAAATTCTGTATGATCGCGCTTATTTGAACAATAGTCGCTATATTGTAAAAAATGTTCTTGTAGGAATTCATCAATTTTTCTATCCACTTGAACGCGGTCGAACTCTGTCGCTTTTGGCGTTGGGTACATTCGGAATATTTTTTCAACAGAAACTAAGGCCATGATAGCATTTTCTGCTGTAGGCTCACACGTTGAAAAGTCAAAGACTAATTGTTCATTGTCAATTGGGCTGTGATATTTCTCAATTTTATACGTGCTTTGTGCAAATACTGCTTCAATAATTGCATTTACACGCTCTGGCGCCATCTCCTCTCCATCCATACCAAATGCATGGTGTCCATGTACATCGCCATCTTTTAATCCACTTTCTTCACAGTTGATAACATTATAGTCCTTGTCTCTAAAAAGACGTTTAGCTTCTTCGATACCGTCAGTATAGAGGAAAAGAACGTCATCCTTATCTAAGTGAAGTTTTTCAACAACAAACCCGCCTTTCATTTCAACCATGAATGTGGGAAATACACCAGAGGCTGGAGTCTCTGTTAATGCTATAGTTTTCTTTTTCCTTTCAGATGCATCGTAAATATGTATTAAGTTATCACCTGCATTACAAAAATGGACATCACCACCAACTGAATCAAAGATACAAAGGGTAAAGGCGGCAAAGCGTCCTTTAAAGCCACGGGATTCAATGAGATCATTTATTCGGCCGACTATTCCACTTAAATCATATTTATCTTTTTTGTATGACCAATCTTTGAAATAATTCAAGAATAGCGTTGCAACTTCCACCATGATAAGAGAGGCTGGAACTCCTTTTCCTGAAACGTCGCATTTAATTACGGCAAAATGTCTGTCATCCAGTTTAAGATAGTCAAAATAGTCTCCAGAAACACCTTTTGCACCTTCGTAATAACCGAAGAAAGTAGCATTATTGTCTTCGACAGAGCCAGTGGTAAGTTTTTTTCCATCAGAGTCAACGGCAAGAGGGATAAACATTTTTTGAACTTCCTTACCAACGGTTAAGTCTTTTGCCGCTGCTGCAGCTTTTACCAAACCATGAGTCATGTCATTAACAATTTCACCAAGGTTTCCAATTTCATCCTTGCTTGTAATTTCTATGTCTTTGCCATCAAGGGCTTCTTTGTCTTCTGTGTCACGAATCATTTGAACGTGTGCTGAGAGTCGGCTTATTGGTCTAATGATGATTGTTGCAAGCATAAATGATCCAATTACACCAATTGCAATAGCAAAGAAGGCAATAATGAGGGTTGTAGTAATTATTGTAATTTGTGCATCACGCAAAGATGCTAATAGATTTTCTATGCTAATCTGAAGTATTACAATGCCACGGGCATATGTTTGTTCAGAACCTTGTCGATACAAAACAGGTTTATAAAAAAGGAATTCGTTTGAATCTGCTGATAAACTTTCTGTGTTAAATTCGGGCAAAGAGCCTGAGCCTGCAACGGATAAGGCATTTAATTGGACGGTAAGATTTTCTGTTAGCTGATTAATAATCGATTGAATTTCATTTCTTCTGGCAACAGAAGCTGTGTCAGTTGCTAAGGCAAGGGCAATACCTTCTTGTGTAAGAGTGCTAATATTTGTCGTAATTTCGCCAACTTCAGTAATAGCCGTTGTGTTAATTTCTTCAATTTGCGCTAATACAGGTTCTATTGTGCTTTCTGTGTATCGTGAAGACCCAAGCACTAGATTTTCTGTATCAATCTTTGTTGCAATGTCAGGGTCGTTAGAAACCCATACATGGTCAAGGTGTGTGTCTGTGTTTCCTGCAGGAAGCCCTAAGATTGTTGCATATTTAACTTCTTCCATGGACTCAGTTTGACTTAATAAAAGGCCAAGCTCGAGTAAGTTTGCGCTCGGCATGTAATTTTTTACACCTGATGCAAGACTGTCTGATAATACATTTATTCGTTCTTGTAGCCCATCAGAAAGTGTTTCCTCTTGAGTTCCGATAAAGACATATCCAAACGGAATTGCTACAAGTAAGATTACGGTAAGAACAAGTACAGATGTAAAGAGCATCATTTTATACTTTAAGCTAATTCCACGGGTTTTCAATTCTGTGGTTTTTTGTTTTGAGGTAAATGGCATAGAGCCTCCTGTTATAAGAGCTTGCACTTCTTGGTGCACGGTTATGGTATCTTTTGTTGTAATAATTATACCTCTCATAGCAAAAATCATTCCTAAAAGAGCAAAGGCAAAAACTGTCCATAGCAGTATATCGCTTATTTGTAATGTAAATTTATATGCTTGTGTAATTGAATTCCAATTTGGGTTAAACCTATAAGAGTAATCTCCTATTTTTACTGTACCATATGTGCTAACTGGAAGTAATGGGCGAGACATGAATAGTCCCCGATCTGTGTGATAAAGCCCTATACGATACAAACCTTCGTCTAGGCTTGAGAAAGATATGTCTTGGATTTGTTGGTCAGAAATAATGTTATAGTCATTGCTTGACAGTTCGAGTACTAGATCATATGGGGCAACACCATCTCTGTCTATGTATATGGCAGAAATATATCCATCATAGGTAAAGCCTTTCCCAAGTATGTTTAATGAAACATTTCCAAAAATATCAGTCTCTGGAATAGCGGCGGTGATGGCTGTAAAAGGTACATACTTATTGAGGTATATTGGTGTGCTGGTTACTTCACCGATGTTGCCTACAGCGTCAATTGTAGCAACTGAAAATACGTATACACCATTTTCTTGATTATTCAACGATACAATTGGGTCATTAGTCATAACTCTTGGGGGTAATTGAGGTTCAATAGTAGAAAGTTCTTGGGCCGAATAATTTTCAGGGTTTTCGGTGTAACTAGATAATGGAGCAATAAATTGTAAGTTATATGTGTAGCCACCAATTTCATCACTTATATCTGTGTTTTGCCAAGTGAGGCTAAAGGTATTAGAATTTTGAAATCCTTGCTCATCAATATTTAAGTTTTGAGCTATTTGAGGAGAAGTGGGTGCAGTGGTGTCTCTGTAATACGTAATTATTTCACTATCAGACCAGTTGCCTGCATTATCGAGAGTTCTTGCTTTAATATACCATGGACCATCTTGGGTAATAAACGTAGAGATAGTATCTTCATCTGGGAAGGCCATAAGCCTTTCAGGAGGGTCTAGGAATGCGCTTTGGGTAATTATCCATGAATATCCAGCAACACCTGATGAATCATCAGGTGTTGTCACTACAACGGTGACTCTATCGGATGAGGTCCTTTGACCCCTTGCAAATGAAATGGGGGTTAGAGTAGGTGGCTGAGCATTTCTGTCAACTGATAATCTTGTCACTTGAGGGTCAGAATTACTTTCTGTTTGTTCCCAAAAAATGTGAAGATCTTTATTATTGTTAGTTACTAAGGGGTAGCCAAAAACAGATGAAATATTTTCTGTAGAAATTCTGTTTTCTAGCCATAAAACACCTCTCTTTTGGGCATAGTAAATACTTTCCAAACCAAAACGTGTATCAAACCAAAGTATAGTTAATTCTCCATTGTAATTAAATAATACTGGTTGGCGAGCAATTACATTATTAAGGGTAATTTGTTCTATACGCCCGGTAATTCTACCCTCTGAAGTGAGCTGTGCTATAAAAACGCTTGGGTTTTGAGAAGCGGTAACCGCAGCTCGCTCCCATGCTAAGTATGTTATGTTATCAAAAACATGCAAGAAGGGGCGCTGATTAGTATATAAGTTTAAATCTTCACCAGTAGCACCAGTGTTTGTTAGTAAAAATGCAGAGCTCCAGCTTTCGAATGTTGAGCTGGTATTATATGTAGAGTATAGCTGATATGTTATTCTGTTGTTTGCCGTGAGGGCTGATTGAAATACAACCATTTCATTGCCATTAGGAAGAACCGAAAGTGTTGGCACAAAGGAATTGTCTAAAGGTCTAGACGGGGTAAAGTCAGTAAAGTTAGACCAGGTTACTCCATCAGAAGACCTTGCTATTTCTAAAGAAAAGGACTGTTCTTCACCCTTTGTTGCAAAGGCAACAAAGCCACCTCGAGCATCCTTGAAAATACGAGGTGCGACAAGATCTGTGTCATCATTTATTATATCTGTACGTGTAAAACTTTCTCCTTTGTCACTTGTTGTGAAAATAGAGATTGTGTTTGGTGCAGTTAAAACAGCGATTGATGCAAGGCCTGAATCTGTTGCAGCAACAGAAAAAAGATTTGGAATTTCTCCAGAGTATGAAAAAGGGCCTGCAAAATTCTGGCGAGTTTCCCATGTTTGTGTATCATCGTTAAAAAATTGTGCCGAGAGCCAAATTTGGTTAACTTCATTTTCATTAGTTTCTATTTCTTGCCATACAACTAAGGAAGTAGTGTTTTCACCTGCGACGGTTGGGAATAGTCCTTCTCCTTCAGATAATGTTATAGGGTCGTCCCAATATAATTCCTGACTGAATGCAGTTATACATAACAAGGAGAAAAAAGAAGTTAGTAAAAGTGGTAAAAATCGACGCGTTATCACAATAAAGAATCCACCCTTTGTTTTAAGTCAATAATTTTAGCAGAATTTTGTACATTCGGAAGTTGAAGCAATTGCGTTACTAATGCAGAAGCTGTAATTACATTTCCATTCGCTAGTTCTTGGATGGCTTGTTGATATAAGTTTTCAGCTGCTGATGAAAGGATTACAACAGCTCCTCCACCTAAAGAAGTGTTTATTCTATCAAGAAGAATTAATGCATTTTGGTTCTCTGGATTTAAACTTACTGCCTCATTCAAAAGTGTAAGCGCGTTATTTAAGTTAATTTCATTTCTAGCGCTATTATTGTAAATATTGCTTGCTTGATTTGTCAACGAAGTAGAACGTGAAAGGGCGGCAATATCTGGTGGAGGAAGAATAATTCCTAGATCTAGTTCTACGACATAAATGAAATTTTCCAAACCGGGATAATCAGGGTTAATTTCATAAAGATCTAGTAAGTCGACATATGCACGAGTACTGGTATTTGGATCATCATAATCTTCTTGAGCTTGTTCAAATTTTTGGGCAAATTGGTCTTCAAATGCAACAGGGTCGATTAATTGGTCAATTCTTAATGCTAACAAGCCAGCTTCTTGATGAAAAGGGTAGAGAACTTGCACATCTCGAATTTTATTCCGCGCCTGATTTAGTTCATTTATTGCATCATCTCTGTTGTTTTGTTCTAATAAATTTTGAGCATTATCAAAGTGGCGGTATGCAACATTTAGTGTTTGGCTCATTTCAGGATATAGAGGGTCGGTTGGTGGAATTGTTCTTCCTGTTGTAATTGAAAGAGCATTACCAATTAAAGCTTTTAAAGCAACAACTTCAGGATTAGGTGTAACATTTGTTATTGCCCACTGAGACTCTGCTTGTAATATTAGACTTTCTGCTTGAGTAAAATTACTATTGTAGTAATTTTGCCGTGAGCTAGTGATTAAATTTCTAACATTTTGTACGATAATTTCATTTTCGATAAAGGCAATTTCGTCACCTAAGGCTGCTAGCTTTTCATCACTTTCTATTCTTAGCTCTTCTGTATACTGATACGATAAAGCTTCATTGTACTTTGTGCGTGCTCTTTGTAATGCATCACGGCTTGCAGAAAAATTTTCTTGGTCGAGAAACTCTTCGGCTTGGCTAAAGCGAAGATCTGCTTCATTTTCAGCTTGCTGGGCAAGTCTTACTCGTTGAGTGGCCAAAACAATATACTCTTCAGATGCTACTCGTATCTCTTCCAAAGAGGCAATGTCTGATTGTATTTGTTCTCTGTTTACTTCGAACGTCTGTGAGTTTTGAACACCAAGGGCTTCATTTTCTTGTGTTTGTTGTAGAAAGTTATATTCTGTTTCTAATGCTTGAATATCTTGGTCAAGTGTTCCTACAATATCTTCAAGTGTTGATAGTGCAAGTTCAGGATTTGATAGTGTTGCTGTAGTAAGCGTTTCATTAATCAATGGAATTGAGTCTGCGTAAGATGAGCTATAGTCTGTTTGAATGAGCGTTGACCCTTCTGCAATAAAGATAGACATCCTTTCCCAAATTTGGAGTGCCTCTATATAGTTTTGATCGGAAACAAAATCAAAGCTTCTATCAAGACTTCGTTTTAAGTTTATAAGTTCGGGGTATGACTTGTTTTCAACAATGCCAAAAGAGGATGAGGTTCTAGCTACAATACTTGCTTGTTCATCCATATTCTCAAGAATTCCAGTAATTTGGGTAGAATAATCAGCATTCGTTTGAGCTGCCTCAGCAAGGAAGTCTTTATAATCAGTAGAGCCACTTTTTATAATAGTATCAGGTGATTGTGGATCTAGGTATTCTTCAACTTCGAGTCTTTGAGCGATTAACAAATCAGCATAGTTAACGAGGGTATCGGTTTGAGCTAAAAGAAAATTACTATAGTCCAGTAAATCTTGATACGCAATATGAGGATTTGACAGAAAGGTTGTTTCAGTGTCATTTAGTATTTCATATTGTGATAAAAGATCTTCTCCTATTACCACTAGAGAACGTAGTTGCTCTGCTTGCTCTTTTATAATATCAGTGTCTTCTCGTTGCGTAATTGGCTGACTGTTAAGAACATTAGTTAAGTCTTCGGTATAAAATGCGATGGCTGACGATAAGCTATCTCTTGCGTCTTCAAATGAATCTTCCCATTGGGAATCCATTGCTTTAACAATATTTGCTTCTTCTTCATTTCCTCGTCCGAGTAGTAGGCGATACGCAAAGGGTAGGAAAAAGGCATCAGTTAGTTCAGGGAATTGTTCTTGCAATAAATCTGATTGCTCTTTGAGGTAATATCCTGCAAGGATGTTTGTGTTTCGAATTTCTGCAAATTCGTCTATAGCTTGTAAAATATCGTTGTAATCATCTATGGCATCTTCTATATCATTTCGGGAAAGGTTATTATTAAAGCTATCAAAGGCATTTTTGAAGCGGTTTTCAACTTGAACATAATCATCTAGTGAGTCGGTCACCACACCAACTTGAGATACTACAGCATTAACAAGGGCATTATTAAAACCTTGGTCAAAAAAGTCATCATAATATAATTCAAATCCGTCAGTAAAGCGCTGCGCAGATTGAGCATATTCTTTGTCCAACAGCAACTCTGTTCCATCTTCAATTATTTGTTCATATAAAGCCCTAAAATAAGTAAATTGTGATGATACTTTTATTCTTTCAATGAACTCTCTGTCTTGCTCATTTGGATTTCTTTCCATAGCTTCAAGTTCTGCAATTATGTCAAGTTTTTTCTTGTCGTTGAGAGGCTCATTAACTATAATTCGAACGAGTTCATCTGTTTTTTGTTTATAATCATTTCTAAATTTAAAAATTTTGTCTATTCTTTTTTGGGCATTTACAAAATCATCTGGGTTTTCTCTGAGGTAACGTTCAGCTAAAATTAAGGCTTCGTTTATTCTGCTTTCAGCTATTAGTGCATCGATATCAGCTAATTGAATATCTACTTCACCACGAGCGAAAGCGCTAGTACTTATGAGAAAAATAAAAAACCAAAGCAAACTCTTTTTTAGAATAAGTAACCTCCTTGTAATAAATTTAAGCGTTAGTAAACACACTCGTTTGTCCAGAATTATTTTTGTGCAAAAAAAACAAAACCCATGTTATATTATAACATAAATGGAAAAAAAAATCATCTTGCCGTTCTAAGCCTCAATAGCAACGTGTACTCTTTTAAGCTATGAAAAACCTTCCTATATCATTTTCGGTATTTTTTTGTTAAAATATAGAGAAAAAGTACCGAAAATGATATATAATAAGAATATGACGCAAAAGAATTTCATGCGAACAAGTGCCATTCTCCTCATTAGCTTTTTTTTAAGCATGCCTTTTGTTTACTCGTATGAATATTCTGATTTTTATGATTCTTTTATTGGAGCCTTTGATGGTTTTGTTGACCCTAACGCAGGAAGTACAGTTTTTCGATCGCTAACAGTTCCATTAGGAGGACGATCAGAGGCTATGGGATCTGCATATACTGCTATGTCAGATGATTTGGCATCAATAAATTATAATCCAGCTGTAAGTTCTATTTTGCCTACTACCCAAGTGGCGCTTTATCATAATTTTTGGGTGGCAGATTCGGCAATTGATACTATTGCGTTTTCACAGCGAAATAATAATTTTGGATACGGGGCTTTTGTGAAAAGTTTTTATGTTCCCTTTACTGAATATAGCTTGTCAGGAGAAAGAGTTTCCAGGGGTTATTACTCAGAGACAATAACAGCCCTCAATTTGTCGTACAACCTTTTTTCAGGGTATCATTTTAAAGGACTTGCATTTGGGGTAAATTTAAAAATGGGGTACAGAGGGGTTCCTAATTTTTCAGATAATACCACAAATCAAATTATAGAAAACTCAGGTTTGTCACAGTCAGCTGTTGCTGTTATAGCCGACGCAGGAATTTTAATGCGTTTTGATTTTGGAAAATTTTATGATTCGAGAGATCCAAATTTTAATATAGGAATTTCAGCAATAAATTTTGGGTCAGCTTGGACAAATCTTTCGGGGCATCCAGTTTTAGATGATGCACTGCCGGCTTCGGCAAATTTGGGTATTACGTATAGGATGATTCCCCCTGTGATGATTAGCTTTGATGCCCAGCAACCAATTAATATATATGATATTGGTAAGTCAGAGGCCTTTTCTTTTGGGTTTGGCATAGAGGGTATTGTTACGGACTTTGTTTCGATACAGGGTGGCTTTCAGCTTAAAGGAGGGAATCCCAAAATTAGCTTAGGGTCTGAAGTTGATTGGAAAGAGTTGACGTTAAATATTTCGTACTCTTTAGATTTAACAACATCGTTGTCACCGGTAAATCGAATCAGTTTGTCTGCAAAATTGGATTTTGGAGACCGAGGTAGGGCTGAAATTTTAGAAAGAGTTGATGAGTTATATATTCAAGGATTAAGCTTGTATGTCGAAGGACAGTTCACACAAGCCATTGCTGTTTGGGAGGAAGCAAGAGCCTTGTTTCCAGGCTTTGATCCTGTTTTAGATGGCTTAAAAGCCGCAACTCAAGCTATAGAACTGCGCACTACTATTCAAGATGTGCAATCGCTTGATGTTGCGCAATAGAGTAATTATTTACAAAAAATTCGGTAATTAGTCCATGTAAAAAACGGGTAACGTTTTTCAGCCTGTGTGAGCCATTTTGTGCTAATGCTACTTGCCCCTAATGAATCAAAAATAGTAGAAAAGTCAAGTATACTTTGA
Organism: uncultured Treponemataceae bacterium; assembly: GCA_964369855.1. Lineage (GTDB taxonomy): Bacteria > Spirochaetota > Spirochaetia > Treponematales > Treponemataceae > CAYJFX01. Next base: position 34,663 of record CAYJGO010000002.1, read on the forward strand.
GCATGCAAGTCTAGCTCATCCCCTTGTCCAGAATCACGTGCTATCTTTGCCCAGTCAGAAGATGTTGCAAAAAGTATTTGTCGTGCAGCAAGATTTAAGGCACGCTCTTTTAAGCCCGTATCGTTTGGAAACCGTTGAGAAAGCTCAATCATCCGCTCAACAGCTTTTAAATTAGAATGGTATATCCAACTATTATTGTTATCGAGTAAATTTTCCCCATATCCACTTCCTTCGCTTGAACTCATAAAAAACTCAGATTTTGGAAGATCTTGTTTTAGGTCAACTAAACTTGAAATATTTACCGCATCAACACTTTTGCTTTCTGAAGCAATTTGTAATACGTGCTCAAGCCATTGAATGCCCTCATGCCAAATTTGTCCTAAATCTTGGTCTTCCAATACACATACTAAAGAAGTTTGCTCCCCGCGTAATTCTTTGGAAGCACCTTGTAATCTGTTTGATATATCTTCGATAAAATCTGCTGCATCAGCTATTATTTGATTGCGTGCTACTTCGGTGTCATAGAATTCATGTGGGGTTTTTTGTGACCAATACTTAAATCCTGTTGCATAGCGTGCTTGATCTTTTTTAAAAAATAACTGTAAGTCATCAACAGAAGATTCAAAACCGATATCTCTATTCTGATCTCTGTATACGGGGTTTCGACTGTATCCATTTGAACCAAATATTTTTTCTCGTCCAATTCTGTCGTGTGAAAAAACGGTAAGGCCATTTTTACAACGCATAGGTGAAAAAATCCCTTTTGCTGGTTCTGGGTCGGCAAAAAGAAATCCATGCGTATTTAGCATAGTGTAATTGTATCCATATTGCTGGATACAATTCTCAAGGCCAGGTATGTATCCCATATAGGGAAGCCAAAACCCATCTGGGGCTGTCTTAAAAAATGTCTTGTGAGCAATCAAACCCGCTTCAACATGAGCAGCTATCAGTTCTGGGTATTGGCTATAATGGGGAAGATAACAGTGTTCTAAAGATGTCCCCAGTAGTTCAATTCTACCTTCCTTCGCAAGATCAGAAAATTTTAAAAGGAGTGAGCCATGACTTATGCCCGCAAAGTAAGAATACGTTTGTTTAAGATTTTTTAAGTAATGCTCTGCTAAAGCTCTTTGTTCTGTCTTTTCTTCTGCCTTATGGCACTCTTGCTCTCCTAAATCAATAAGGTTTTCGAGCCATAAAGTATAGTGTTCTTGAATAATATAATCATCTAAAAGTGAACATAACGTTGGAGAAATTACCATGCTAATCTTAAATGGTATGTTCTTTTTAGTTAATGAATCAAACATTTTTAATAGAGGAATATATGTATCAGTTATTGCAGGAAACAATGTGTTGTTCCATGAATTTTGAGCTATACCTGTGTCTTGCTCCGATGCGGCTAAATTCGGCTGATGCAATACAATGCATAAAGCGAGTTTGTTTGTTTGTTTGTTTTGTGTCATGCTTCCCTAAACTCTTACAAATGAATGCCTGTGCTCATTATAGTGTGATTTGAGTACAGCCGGCAAACCCGACAATTCTTGGATTGGGGTGAATGCTTTTTGAAGGCCAGAAAGATTTATGTCTACTGATAAAACTTGCTTAACAACCGTGTTTGATATTGCGAGGATTTCATTTTGTTTGTCATCAAAACGAGCTTCGAGCGAGACATAAAAAGCGGGGTACTCTGGTGATAATAAAATGAACTGCTCATTAATATTGCTAATGATTTGTACATCAAATGTTTCACTGCTATCTGTTGTGCTTTTGGTTTTGCAATAATGTATTCGAACAATAAAGCCTTCAAATGAATCCGATTCACTTATTTCAGAAAGCTTCTCTTTGTTAAAATCCCAAGTTACATAGCACCATGCCGGGTTGCGTAATACTGCCGTAATTTTATTTTCGTTGTACGTAAATGCCATATCTAAAACCTCTGGGGCATTAACAGTTTGTTGTGCCTTGGGTGATAGATCTTCTTGCCCTTCAATCGAATCTAAAATTTCAGTAATTACAAAACGACGTGTAAGATTTTCTTGTATGTCGATGCCATAGTCATCTCCTAATGCAATTAAATCAGTCGATGATAATGTTTCTAGGTACGAGCGAGTCAAATCACTTTTTTTCATACGCCTCTTCCTTCCTAGTGTAATGATGTCCTTTATTTAGACTTCTGTCAATAGGTTTGGGGTAAAACTTCTAAAGTTTTTTGAATGTAATCAGGTATAGGGATAGAGAATGTGACCAAGTTACTGATATTTTGGCCTTCCATGGATTTTTTTGCTGTAAAAGTTTGGTTATTGATATATTTTGAAGGTATAGTAAGCTTGCAAGAAGCAAGGTGAAGTTTTTTTACACCACACATCTTTTTGAGCATCTTGTTGATTTTAAAGTTCCCATATTTATCATCAGCAAGTATTGGGTTTCCGTTTTGTGCTAAGTGTCTTCTAATTTGATGCATTCTACCTGTTTCAATTTGAATTCTTACTAACGAAAAGTTAAAATCCTTTTCTTTACTAAGAGTTTGGTTTTGGTCAGAAAGGGTAAAAATTTTTTCGACAGAGTATTTAGTTAGAGCCGTTTTTTTTTCACCTTTATAATCAATATCTGTATTTATAATGCCACATTTTTTTTCAAAAAGGCCTGAGCATAGGGCGTAGTATTCTTTTTGAACTTCTTTTGAACTGATAAGGGAAGTCCATGTATGGGCTGCTTGGGGACTTTTTGCAACTACTAGCAAGCCTTCTGTATCTTTGTCTAATCTATGGACTAAGTATATTTTTTCTCCAATTTGCTTTTCAAGATTGACATCAACGCTATGAGAAATGCCTTTCCCACCTTGGCTTGCAAGTCCAGAAGGCTTATTTATTATATAAATATCTTCATTTTCATATATAATAGGAATATTATTCATCCGATATACTATATAGTATATCTTTTAAGACTGCAAGGTGGTTAGAATAATGTTTGGAATTAAAATGAAAAAAATAATATTTATTAGCGCGGTATTGCTAGTATGTACCGGTTCTTTATCAGCAGAGCAGCTCTATTCTTCGCAATGGGGGTATTCACTTGATTTGCCCGAAGGCTTTGTGCTTGCTTCACAACAAGGAAATTCTAGGTATCAATTTGACCATTCATTAGTTCCCATTTCTTTGGTAATAGCTTCATATGAAGAAAAGCGCCATGAGAGTGCGAAGCAAGCCTTAGATTCAATATATAAAAGCCTTCAGATGAGTGGGGAAACAGCCTCTGTCAGGTGGCGCAATAATATAAATGAGGTTGGTCAATTTACTATGGCGCATGAAAATATAAATTATGAAGGGTGGGCTGTAAGCGTTGTTCTTCCTGAAAGTAAGGGTATTACAGTCTTTTTAGCATATGCTCCAAAAAACAATTTCTTTCAGTATGAGCAAATAATTATATCTTCGTTAGATTCGATTGGCATTGATAGAGGGTCTAATCTTGAGGCAGGAATACTTACGAGTTATGCTTTTGAAAAAAAGGGAGATATCATAATTAACACAGAAATAAAAGGAATAAACATCGAAGGGGTAATTGATGCAGTCGATCCAGAAGCGAGTGAGTTTGTTATACAACGCGAGTATGATGTTTTGACTTTTTTTGCACAAACAGAATATTGGCAGCAAGCATGGCAGCGCTTTTATAGGGTGATATATCGAGATTCCTACAAGCGACTCGAACGCTTTTCGTTTGCGCTGTACAATGCTCTCTATATTGAGATTCGAAAAGGGGATCCCGAAAATTTTGATAGAAATTTGACACAAGCATTGCTTTCATGGGTACAAGGCTTTGAATATCTTCGAATGCCGTTGGGAACTGACTTCACGCCACTGAGCTCCATTTTGATGGGGGTGGGCTCAGACTGTGATAGCCGTGCATTGCTCTTGGTAGTTCTTATGAATCAAATGCGTTATGATACTATGCTTTTTATTTCTCGAGAATACTCTCATGCTTTTTTCGGAATTGCAATTGATGGCAGTGGGGCTCGTCTTGAATATAATGGTGTTAGCTATGTGCTCGGGGAAACAACAGCTCCCGTGGTTCTCGGGTTGGTTCCCCAAGAGCTGAGTGAAGTTTCAAAATGGATGGGTGTTGAGGGCTTGTGATTTTTAGAAGTTAGTAGCTTCGAGTAAAAGTGTGTACGCACTTGCAGCATCTTTTGCCGATAATAAATTGTCTCTCAACTCACGATTTTTTAGTTTTGAACTAAAAAAGGATAGTGTTTGTAAGTAGTATGCATGTTGATTGTATGCCGCAGCGATCATAAAAAGAAGGCGAACTGGTTCGTCATCAATGGTTTGGAAATCAATAATATCAACTTTGCTAATGCCGACAGCCATAACTAAATCTGTAACAGATGATAATCGGACGTGTGGAATGGCAATTCCCCTTCCTATTGCTGTAGACATAAGTTCTTCCCGTTTTATGATTTCGTTTATTAATTCATCAATGCTTTTAACTTGTGGTGCGGTACCAATGCTGTTTGAAAGTGCAAGCAATGCATCTCGCTTTGTTGAGTGATTAAGAAAAACAATTCTGTCAGGAGATAATATATTTTTTATTTGTACTGTATTTGACATTGCTGGGGTGCGAGAAGTAGAAGAAAGGCGTTCATTTACCCATTTTTCTATTTCCCCTTTTTTGAACCTCCATACGGTTCCTATTTTTCCAGAGGGAATATCACCTTTTTGGGCCCAATCGTAGACGGTTCTTTCTGAAACGCGTAAGTATTTTGCGACTTCTTCAATTGTTAGAATATCGTCTTCCATTTTGTCTCCTAGTTTTGTTCGTATTTTGCAATCTACATTGGTTTTAAGAAAAGCAACGAAAAGATTTGAATATTTTGCAAAATTTACGATATTTTGTCAAGTATTAAAAGCAACTAGTTTTATAGGATTCACATTATTTTTTACCCAATTCATGCAAGGCATCAAAAGGGAATAAATCTCCCACTGTTGAGTGGATTAAGGAATTTTTTGAATTTCCAAAACAAACAGGAGTGTCTGCTGTTGCAAATTCCGATAGCACTTGGCGACAGATTCCGCAAGGGCTCACTGGATAAGTTGCTGTGGGTGTGGCAATTGCAAGAGCTTTGAAGTTTTTGTACCCTTGTGTTATTGCACTAAATAAGCCTGTTCGCTCAGCACAGTTTGTTGCCCCAAAAGATCTGTTTTCGACATTAACTCCTGTTATAACTGTTCCATCTTCCATCAAAAATGCAGCTCCCACAGGAAAATTTGAGTAAGGTGAGTATGAGTTTTTTGCAATTTCAAATGCAATATCATATAATTTGTCAATGGTCATAGTTAAGCCCCCCAAAAACTAAATGGTTTTGCCCCTTGACTAGAGGGGCAACTCTATTATAACATAGAATAGTATGAAAAAAAAGAATAAAAAATTTCCTTTTGCATGGTTTTTAGTAATTTTTGCTGTTTTATATATGCTCATTGCTGTGAAGCCAACAAAAAATGCTATGCAACTTGTCCCACAGTGGACAATAGATATATCAACTCAACATAGTGTTTTGACTACGGGTGAAGATAAACCATTTAAAATTGGTAGGCAAATGGGGTATTATACCTCAGATGGAGCTATCTCTTTTATAAAAAGTGTAGAGGAAAAAGGGATAGTATCAAGTGATTATATGGCAATTTTTTCCTCAGATGCTCAAGAAATTCCTGTTTTAGGAAGTGATGGTATTTTGAAGACAACAGTAAAGGCTGCGGGGTTTCCTTTCTTTGATGAGGATAGGATTTTCTTGTTTGCACCTACGGGTAATGCTTTTTCACGGTTTAACGATACTGGAAATTTATTGTGGTCATATGAAAATTATGCCCCCATTACAGCATTTTATTCAAATTCAAGTGGACTTGTTGTGGGGTATGCCGATGGGAATATTACGGCTTTTTCTCTTGATGGGGATATTTTGCAAAGTTATTATCCTGGAGGTAGTGAATACGAAATTATATTAGGGGCAACAATTTCCAATAGTGGAAGGTATACTGCGTGTATTTCTGGAATTGATTCTCAGCGAATTGTAGTATCAAATATTAAGGAAAATACAGATAAAATAGTTTTTCATGAATATATAGAAAACTTCGTTCAAACTCAAACCTTGATTCAGTTTAGCTCAAATGAACAATATGTTTTTGCTAATGCAAAAGATTCTCTTATTGTTGTTGATCTTAAAGATGGGGTTTCAAAAAATATTGATATTGTTGGTAGAATTGTTGCAATAAAAGAAGTTGGGAATGGAAGTTTTTTCTTTGCACTCAGTAAAAACAGGGGTGTAAATACTATTACTATTTTTAATAGCGATGTGTACCAAGTTGGTACATTTAGCTTTGATGGGAATGATGCATTCATAGATTCCGACTTAGAAAATATTTATATTGGGTATGATTCTAAAATTTCAAAATTAAAAATTTTACAAGAAAAATAACTGCTTTGACGAGGTTGATAAAATGAAAAAATATATACAAGGAAGTGTGATTGCTTTTGTTAGTTTACTAATTTTTTGTGTGGCTGGGCTAATTGCGTTTGAGTGGCCCCAAGCTGCACAGCCTGTTGAATCTTTGTTTTCAAAAACAAGAAAAGGACATTTTAACAATAGTATTATTTTTTCAAATTCAAGTGAGGTAAGTGTTGCTGAGCCTGGTAAGTATATTATGATGCTGGAAAATGATATTTCCGATATGGGATGGTTTGAATCGCCTTTAGGAAACTCAGTAATCGTCGCACATAAGAATAATATGACTTCAATATATTCAAATCTTATTAATGTAAAAGTTGAACCATCTAAAAGCAATCTTGTAGTGGGGGATGTGATTGGCATTAGCGGACAGTCCGCATGGATGGAAGGAAATGAGGGTTTAAGCTTCCAAGTTATAGATACAAAAATGAGGACTATTATAAACCCAGTTGTACTAATGAACAAACCACCACAGGTTGGGAATGCCTTTGTTGCTAATGTTGTTGCTGTAAATAGAAATGGGGTTGAGTTTCCTATGTATAATGGGGCTTTGTTGAGTGCTGGTTCTTATACTTTATACATGGATATACCTGTAGCCTCGATGGTTCATGTTTCCCAAGTAATTTTAAATGGAGAAGTAAAAGAAACTATAAATTATGATACGCTAAAGCAAACAGGTGGAACATTAGTTGTTTTCGGTAATAATGAGTATTCCTATGATGATATTTATCCAGATGAAAACAAGATGCGTCTAGCAGGATTGCTTTTATCTCGAGGGGTAAATACAATCGAAATTGCACTATCAAATGTTGGAGATGTGCAAAGTTCTGCTAGGTTCAGAATTACTGTGGAGTAAAATACTAGAGTCAAGCAAGAAGGATAATTTCTGCTAGGTAAGAAATTATCCTTGCTTAATAATCACACCACCACCAATGACTACATCATCTATATAAACAACGCTAGATTGGCCAGGTGCAATGGCGCTTTGGCTCTCTTCAAATACAATTTTATAGCGAGCCTCTTTACTGTTCCCTTTGCGTTGGTCAAGTGGTGTAATAGTTGCCATGCAAGGTTTTGATGCAAGCCTTATTTTTACCATTGCTGTAAACTCACTTTGCGGGGCAAAATTTCCTGACCACACCCAATTATCTGCAATTAATTCAGATGACATTAAATCATCACTTCGACCTAAAACAACGGTGTTGTTCTCTTTGTTTATAGAATGAACGTATAAAGGATGTGTCGAGCTTACGCCCAAGCCACGACGCTGCCCAATGGTGTAATGTTCAATGCCTTTGTGTGTTCCTAGTTTTTTCCCGTCAATGTCAATTATGTCTCCAATAATAGACTCTTTATCTGAAAACACAATGTCAAAATATTCGCTCGGTATAAAGTCTTGGCTTTCTGCCCTGGAGGCCGCAAAAAGCCCCATCTCTTGAGCCATTTTTTTTGTTTCTGCCTTTGTAGATGTTCCAAGGGGGAAGCGAACCTTTTTTAATACATCACTTGGAATTCTATGTAAAAAGTACGCTTGGTCTTTTAAGGTATCTACTCCGCACGCAACCATTGCTGGAAAAGAATCAAACGTACCACCATTTTTTGAAGAATCTCCATAAAAATTTTCAATAGCTGTGCTAGGAGTAACAATTCTTGCGTAATGGCCAGTGCAAAAATAATCAAAGGCAATGCCTAGTGCATGCACTCCTGCTAAAAGGGCGCCAAATTTAACATTTTGATTACAGTGAACGCATGGGTTTGGGGTTCGCCCACCTCGGTATTCTCTTCGAAAATATCCTAAAACGTACTTTTGGTAAGCTTCTCTAACATCAATTACATGGTATTCAATATTGTTCTCTTTGCAAAAGGCTTTGCACTGGTTTATATCAATTTGCTCATCTGGGCCATAGCATGAAAAGCGAAAGCCCTTTGTTGAAGGCGGTATTGGTAAGTCTTCGTTCCAGCTAGACATGGTAACGCCAATAACTTTGCAACCTGCGTCGCGTAGTAAGAGAGCTGTAAGCGTGGAGTCAACCCCACCAGACATTCCGACAATAACTCTAGAGCCTTTTTCTGGCATTGGTAGATCTTGAAATA
>CAYJGO010000003.1:0-37027 GCA_964369855.1 uncultured Treponemataceae bacterium
ATTCAGTTGTCAATTTTCATTGTTGCTTTGTTCAGGTGTTATTCCGAACTTATATATTTTGCCAGAACAAAAAAATGATTCTTTAGATCATGCCGAAATTTCCTCGTTTCTCTGTCCAGTTCCCGGAGCTGTTCGTAATGTCTTTTCTGTCCATCTAGCTGTCTTTGGTTGATTTCATGAATCATGCGGTACTCTCTTACATTTGCTATGGACATGAAAAAAATTAAGGTAATGACACTAAGCAGCATGGAAAGAACCATGACCATAATCAACATGATATTTCCATAGCTTCCTACACTATTCTCACTCAACACACCAAAGAAAGTTCCTATCATTCCAAGATTGATGAACAGTACAGCGATTTCTATGACGATAAACTCTTTCCTGTGCCGCAGATTCTTCTTATAAAATGAAATATCATTCCACCAGCACACTGTTGCTATCAGTGCAATAATAACCAGGCCGATGATTCCTGCCAGCAGATTATCCCTACTGATGTGGGTTGCTCCTTCCGGTATCAGTTTCATAAATGCAGACACAAAGAAGTCCAATTCACAGATACAGACAAAGGAAATAATAGACAGTAGGAAGCTCTTAACGTTCCATATGCCAATTACAATCTGTATGATTAGAAGTATGATGGGCAAATAGAAAAATGAGAGATAATTTGGGGGAATTATTTTCCCTATTCCAACTATACCAACTGGTGCTAATAGCAATGCAGGAAGTAACAGAATCGGTTTTCTCTTGGACTGAAAGCCAATGATATAGCGAAGTATCAGGTACTCTTTTAGCGTATCAACAATACAGTAGATGGTATGATACAAAAATAAGTTAAAATCCATTTGATGTGCTCCTTAGATATTCGTAAAATTTTTCCTTAAACTGTTTCATTTTCAATCGGCTTACTGAAATCTTCTCGCCATTTTTCATCACAACAATGTCCTTTCCAAAAGACTGTATGTAGCTCATATTTACGATATAGCTTCTATGTGGACTATAAAAACGTACCGCATCCAGCTCCTGTTTCATTTCTTTAATTGATAAACCGCACCTTGCAAACTTCTCTTTCGTCCGTATATCCGTAGACCTCTGCTTTGATTCCAGATAATAGATTTCCGACGCCCGGATGATATACTCTCCATCCATATCTGTGACAATAAAACGATTGTCCTGTTTCATATCACTGATTGCAGAAAACAGGGCTTCCTCAAAATACTCTTGATTGATGGGTTTGGTCAGAAACCGAAATGCCTTCACCTTATATCCGTTTGGCATTTCCTCCACATGGGAAGTCAGAAAAATAATTCTGGTTTCATTTTTGTTTGGATATGACGCTGCAATCTCCAGACCATTTTCCCCTTTCAGATCTATGTCCAGAAATAAAATATCAAATACAATCTCTGCACTCATCAATGCCTGACCGGAAGTGTAGGTATGTATTCTGACATCTATATCTCTTTTCAAAAGCTGCTCCGACACCAGCCTGCGAACCTCCTCACATATTGGCAGAATATCATCGCAAATTGCTACCTCGTACATCTAAATCACCTCTTATCATGCCTCTTGTAATCTTACATAACCGCACTTACAACTCTGCAAAAAATCTTGTAAATGCCATCAAAAACTATTTGACCAGCTTATTTTTATCGTTTATACTAATACCCATAACTGTTGTGCCCCCCAAGGGTACAGCAGTTTTTCTGTTTCCAGGGCAACTCCCTGACTACTCCTGCTCTCTTTGAAAGCATTTTCTGCCAGTTATGGCAGATAGAGTTTTAACCAGGCTGCCTATACAGCCAAAACTCGCAATCTCCCTGCGGGAAGATTGCACTAGAATAGCAAGCACTGGATATGTTCCCACATATCCTCCGAAACCGCACCGCAGCTCCTGCCGGACTGGTACCCGATTTCTGCTTGCAAGGGGAATATCCCCCTGACCCCCTGTAAAAGTAAAAGCCTTAACCTGTCGTATCCCGACTTATTCCAAAACCTCTCTATTACGCAGCTACATAGCTGATCATAAAACTAATAAACCACACTCAAAGCCAGTATCCATATCACTGACAGAAAGGACAAAATATGAGCAATGAAAACCGCACTCGTCGCAATGAATTAAAGCTGTTTCTCAGCGATGACGAGCAGTATATTCTGGAAGAAAAATGGAAGGTATCTGGTATGAAAAGCAAGTCTGCTTTTATCCGGCATCTCATTTTATATGGATATGTGTATGATGTGGATTACACCTATTTGCAGGAATATAACACCATTCTTTCCCGTATTGCAAACAGCCTAAATCAGATTGCAAAGCGAACGAATACCACAGGAAATGTCTATGATGAAGATATCACTGAGATAAAGGAGATAATGAAAAATCTATGGCATACACAAAAATCCATGCTATCAAAGCAACCGTCCATAAATCAGTAAATTACATCTGCAACCCAGATAAAACCGATGAACAAATCCTGATTTCTTCCTTTGGGTGCAGTCCTGAAACTGCACAGTATGACTTCAAATTTGCACTGTCAAAGACCAGACAATCTGATGAAAATAAAGCCTTTCATCTGATCCAGTCCTTCCTTCCGGGCGAGGTATCCTTTGAGGAAGCACATCGCATCGGAATGGAACTTGCAGACAGACTTCTGGAAGGGAAATACTCCTATGTAGTCAGCACCCATATTGATAAAGGACACGTTCACAATCATCTCATTTTCTGTGCTGCAGATAACATCGAACACAAGAAATATAATGACTGCAAACGGAGCTATTACCATATCCGCCACCTGAGTGATGACCTGTGTAAAGAACATAACCTATCCATCATCACTCCTGGCAAGGAACATGGAAAACCCTATCAAAAGTGGCTTTCTGATAAGAACTCTGCTACGGATATTACTGCCATCCGAAAGGACATCACTGCAACGATAAAGATGGCTTCCACCTATGAAGATTTCCTTGCCCTTATGAAAGCAAAAGGTTATGAAATTACCGGAGAAACCTTTGAAGAAAATGCACATAAATATATCAGTTTCCGCCCTATGGGAAGGGAACGTGCTGTGCGTGGTTCTGACCGTTCTTTAGGCAAAGAATATACAAAAGAAGCAATCAAAGAACGTATTCAGTCCAAAAACAAAAAACAAGTTTCTTTTCCACAAAAAAACACTTCAAACCAGAAACTAATCGACACTTCCCATGAGAAGTTTCAGAATAGTCCCGGTCTGAAGCATTGGGCTGATATTAAAAATCTAAAGATTGCTACCAGTAGTTACAGTTCCAGTGGTTCTGTCGCAGATTTGGAACAACAGCTCAACACAAAAAACGAAACCATAAAAGCTGCCCGTACCTCTCTATTACAAGTGGATAAACGCCTACGGGAAGTGGCTGAAATTAGCAAATATGTAGACCAATATCAGGAAAATCAGATCTACAACCATCGTTATAAAAAGTCAAAAAATCAGGATGCCTACCTTCAGAAACATGAAAGCCAAATCATCCTCTATGAAGGTGCAAAACGTATTCTGGAACAGTACAAATTCAATCCCAAGCAGCTTTCTTCTATTTCTGTGAAAAATGAATATCAGGAATTATTGGAGAAAAAACAAACACTCACTTCCACTCACAAAATTGCTATAAAAGATGCCCAGCAACTTCAGCAAAAATTGGATACCCTGCATTCTTATCTGGATGTACCTACTGGTCAAAAATCTTATAGTAAATACTTTCATTCGGAACATTAAAATTATCTTTTTATCTTAATTAAGTTGGAGGGAGTTTCTAACTCCCTTCCACCCACAACACTATGTATACCATTCATTACACAACGCTTTCAGGTATTGACCCGTACAAACTGATAGAATGCTAACCAAAATCCTTCAATGCTACTCTCACCCTTGAACAATATTGTCTTACATATGTAACTCATCAATCAAATAAAGGATTTTTTTATTATCCTTTTCGTTAAGAAATTGCATTTGATTTTAGTAAAAATTCATTATAGATTGGAAATACTAATTTCGCCGAATTTCTTCATGATAAAAGTAATTAACAATAATTGGATGACCTTTTTTGCTTTTTCCATAAGGTAAATCATTTACCCTATATTCACATTGATTTTTTTCTGCCAATTTCTTTGCTTTTTCTTCCAAAGCTTTCCAATAATCCTTTATATTTTCTTTGTATGTCTCGTTATACAAAGTTATAAATTTCGGATAATTTTGACTAATATATCGCAGTATCTCTCCCTTAAAACTTCCTCGTAAGTTTAAGTTTTCTAACCATACAAGATCACACTGGTTTTTCACTCTATCTATAATTGTCTCAATATCTGTGATTTCCGGAAATATTGGTGAAACAAAGCATACAGTTCGAATTCCTTCATTGTATATCTTTTTCATTGCAGACAATCTGCGCTCTATGCTTACCGCTTCATCCATATCACTCTGAAATTCAGTATCTAATGTATTAATGGACCAGGAAACAGTCACATTTCCAAGTTCTTTCAATAACTCCATATCTCTTAAAACAAGATCTGACTTCGTACAGATAAGAATTTCTGCATCACTTCCTCGTAATTGTTCCAATACTGCACGTGTTCTTTGATAAGTTTCTTCATAAGGGTTGTACCCATCTGTCACAGAGCCAATTACCACTCGCTGACCTTTATATTTGGAAGGATTACGAATCTCCTTCCAATATTTTACATCCAGAAATGTACCCCATTCCTCCTGATGGCCTGTAAATCTTTTCATAAATGAAGCATAGCAATACTTACAAGCATGAGGACATCCCACATAAGGATTTACCGAATATCCACCCACAGGTAAGGATGATTTTGTCATAATATTTTTTGTTTGTATCTCCTTTATCAGCATCACAGTTTCCTTCCTGTATTTTTAAAATAATCTATGTGCATAGCTGCTTTCACTTCTGACATCGTTTGAGATGCCATTTCTCTTGCTTGAGCACTCCCTTTTTGCAACAACTGGAACACCTGTGGCATATCCGCAGCAAATTCTAACCGTCTTTCTCTGATAGGTTTTAATTCCTCTTGCAAAATTTCATTTAGAAAACGCTTAATCTTAACATCACCAAGACCACCTTTTTTGTAGTGCATTTTCAGCTCATTAAGATTTGCATATTCCGGCAAATACCTCGAAAAATGTTCTTCACTGCAAAATGCATCCAGATAAGTAAATACTGGATTTCCTTCAACATGTCCGGGATCATTTACCTGAAGATGTTTCGGATCGGTATACATAGACATAACCTTTCGCTTTATTTCATCTGCTGTATCAGAAAGATAAATACAATTTCCCAAAGATTTGCTCATTTTTGCTTTTCCATCAATCCCAGGCAACCGAAGGCACGCACTTCGCTCCGGCAGACTAATACTTGGCTCAATCAGAACCGGCTCATAAATTTCATTGAATCGGCGCACAATTTCTCTTGTTTGCTCAATCATTGCCTTTTGATCTTCGCCAACAGGAACCGTGGTTGCTTTGAATGCAGTAATATCTGCTGCTTGACTAATTGGATAAGTGAAGAAACCTACAGGAATATTTGATTCAAAATTTCGCTGTTGAATTTCAGCTTTCACGGTTGGATTTCTTTTCAGTCGTGAAACTGAAACAAGGTTCATATAATAAAAGCTCAATTCTGTTAGTTCGCTTATCTGGGACTGTATAAAAAAATTGACTTTTTCCGGATTTAATCCTACTGCAAGATAATCTAACGCTACTTTAGCAATATTGCGGCGAACCATTTCGGGATCATCGAAATTATCTGTTAATGCCTGTGCATCTGCAATCATAATAAAAATGTCATCATACCTGCCTGAGTTTTGAAGATTCACACGCTGTTTTAATGATCCAACATAGTGTCCAATATGTAATTTTCCTGTTGGGCGATCACCCGTTAATATTATTTTTCTATTATACTTGATAGCTGTATTTTCCGTCATTTTGTTCTCCTTTATTTCCGTCAAATTTACACATGACAGAAAGTAGCCGGAAGCTGTTGTATCATATTCTCGCATCCGATGATATTTGCTAATTCTTCTTTCATGAAGATTGGAATATTTCCTTCTTGCGCCTGCTGAACAATATTTGCAACCCATAATTGGTCAGCATCAATTTTGTTTTTTCGTTTGCCTGTTTCTGTTCCTATAACAACCCATTCATATCCGTTTAAATCAAGCTTCCCCACATCTCCATGCAGCGGTTCAAATGTAGCATGATAATGAGCAGCCTTTACGTTGTTCTTTAGTGTCACAAGCCGAATTTTATCTTCTTTGCTTGTAACGGTAACGCCCATCCATACATTATCAAGTGCAGTCTGAAAACAAATACGCTCTGGACTTTTGCTTAAAAAAATAAATGTATTCTGCGGATTATAGGCAATGTGTTGGAAGATTTCTTGACACCATTCATCTTTCCAATCTGCGAAATCGCTCATTCCTGTCATTAGATAGGTTCCGGGCTTTTTATTGTCAATCAGACGAAGTTTTTGCTCAAAGAAAGTTGGAACAGCGAAATCATCTGTCATGTGAAAGCGTCTGCAATTTGCTCTGGCATAGCAATAAGAGCAATGGTTTGTACAGCCAATGACAATATTCATATTTTTGATAAGTGATTTAATTTCTACTACCATACCCTTATTCCTCTCTTTGAAAAAATACTCTGCCCAGTACAGGCAGGGTATTCTTGTTAAAGCAACTCACAGATTCCTTTGTCAGAAATCCCAAGATATTCTTTTTGTGAGATAATAACAGGTTTCATTTTTGAAAGCGACACATCGGAATCGCTCATGCTACCGTCAGACACAGATGTATTGTGTATTTTGCAAATAAAAATATCGCTTCCGTTCAGCTCAATCACTTTCTTTACGCTCAACTCATAGCAATATGGGCTGTCGGATAAGATTGGGACATCCAGCACAGTTCCTCTTTCAATCGTAAGAGATTGAAGATACTGCGTCTTATCCTCACCCTTTTTTGCTGCAACCGAATTTGCTATAGGCAAAATATCTTCTGTTACAAGGCAGACTGAAAAAGCGCCTAGTTCCTTTACCTGCGTTTTTGTTGCTTTTTCTCCGTCCATGCAAAATGTCATGCACAATTCTTCATCCCAGCAAAAATTTAGCCAACAGAACATTCCAAAATTGGCTTTATGCTCTTTGTCATAAGTGCCAACCAAAAAGAGCTGCATCGGATGAGGAATGAACTGGTTCTTTACATCCACATTCACTCTATTCATAGTTATACCTCATTTTGCTTTCTTATAGATTGTATTCTTTTTGGGCATTGCCGGACATATCAGCGATAACCGCATGGGCATCTGCAAGATAGAATACTTCAAAAATAGGGTTCTCTGCAGTCTGATACTGAACTTGCAGCATCGGAATCTCCATGCAGGCATTCTTGATCTCCATATTGTTCTCAAATACAACCTTTCCGTTTAATCTGAGCCATGCAAATTCCGGTGTGGAAACACAGAGTTCAATGGCAGATGTTTTCTGCATTTCATGAAAAACTTCCTTTTTGTTATTCGTGCCAAACCAGAGCTTTCCACTATTCTCCATCAGAAACATGAATGGACGAACCTTCGGTGTACCATCCATTCCAACAGTAGCAAGATACTGTACCGGGTTTGCTTTCAAAAATTCAATTACTTCGTTCATTTGTTTACCTCCGCTTAAAATCATCGTTGTATAATTGTTGACAAGTTGTCTATAACTTAATATACTGTAACGGTATTTCTTAATCAACTACACAATCTGAAATGCTGTACTTTTATTGACACATTTCAAATAATGTAAATAAAGTGAGGATTAATATGGAAAATAACTCAAATCGAAAAACAGACAGGCGAACACTCTATACAAGAAATGTAATCAAAGACGCCTTGTTAGAACTTTTAGAACATCAATCTTTCGAGAAAATCACTGTAACAGCACTCTGCAAACAGGCCGAAATCACAAGAGCAACCTTCTACATTCATTATTCCAATCTCACAGAGGTGATTGATGAAGTGCTTTCTGACGCTCTTAGCTTTGCAGCGCATAACTCTAACAATCCCAATGATGATATGGCGAAGCTCTTAAATTTAATCCGACAGGCAAAGCCAATCGAACAGACACAGTTTGACACTTTGCTGCCAGCCTGTCAGCGTGTTGCCAATCATCCTAAATATCGTACTCTATTTCAGGACGAGTCATTATCCGGTTACATCATTAAGCAAATATATCTCGCGGAACGTGATAAGATGATTCCGGTTCTAATGAAAAATTGTAAACTCAGCAGAAAAGAAGCTGACAAAATTTTTCTGTTCGTTATATATGGAGCTTTCTTCGTAAATAAATCTGTGAACTGGGAAAACAATGATGATTGGTATCGTCTACAGGAAAAGCTAACTTCCTTTATTTTAGGAGGTTTTCAGTCATTAAAATAACAAGGAGCCACCGTGGTGGCTCTTTGTTATTTCTCTGCTATTAAGGTTTCCTTCAAGTGCTCCCTTCATTGCATATTCTTACTATCGCTCCGCAATGTGCTCTCGACCTTGAGCGATAATGGCTCGCACATGTGAATCAGCAATCGTATAAATTATCCTTTTTCCAGACCTGCGCTTGCGCACTAATCCACCGGACTTGAGCACTTGAAGCTGATGTGAAACAGCTGAGCTAGATAGACATAAATCGGTTGCCAATTGACCAACGCTGATTTCCGCGTTGAATAGATGAAATAAAATTCTAACACGAGTCGGGTCACCAAACACTTTGAAAAAGTCAGTCAGCTGATATAATTCGGAATCTTTGGGTATAAAATCATCTTGTGTCTTGCTTTTTTTCTGTGGCAAAGAACCAACCTCCCGTTCCGTAAACTTACAGTTTCTTTACAAACAATGCTCGAACCGCATTTAATACAGCCAGAATCATAACACCTACATCTGCGAAAATTGCAAGCCACATATTGGCAATTCCTACGGCCCCAAGAATCAGACAGATTAGTTTCACACCAATGGCTACTGAGATATTCTGATACACAATCTTCAGACACTTTCTGGAAATCTTAATGGCAGTTGCAATCTTCATAGGATCATCATCCATAAGCACTACATCGGCGGCTTCTATGGCTGCATCAGAACCCATTGCTCCCATTGCAATGCCAATATCTGCTCTGGATAATACCGGAGCATCGTTAATTCCATCTCCTACAAATGCCAATTTATCTTTTGCCGCTTTTATTTTCAATAATTCTTCCACCTTTGACACTTTATCTGCTGGAAGAAGTTCGCTATATACCTGATCAATCCCCAGGGATGCAGCTACCTGTTCAGCCACTTTCTTTGCATCTCCCGTAAGCATTACTGTCTTTTCAATACCAGCTCGTTTCAATGCCGTTATAGCTTCTTTTGAATGCGGTTTTACAATATCGGAAATTACGATGTGTCCGGCATATTTTCCATTAATAGCCAAATGGATAATCGTTCCCACCTGATGGCAATTAATTGGCTTTACATGAATATGCTTCATCAGTTTGTCATTTCCTGCTGCCACTTCCACACCGTCAACCTTTGCAATTACACCGTTTCCGCTGATTTCCTGAATGTCTGTCACGCGAGAACGATCAATTTGTTTTCCATAGGCTCTCTGCAAACTTTTACTAATTGGATGGGAAGAAGCACTCTCTGACAACGCCGCATATTCAATCAACTTTTCTTTCTCCATCTCATTATGATGGATTCCATTTACTTCAAATACGCCCTGTGTCAATGTTCCGGTTTTATCAAATACAACATATTTTGTCTGGGATAAGATTTCCAAATAGTTGGAACCTTTTACCAGAACCCCCGCCTTGCTGGCTCCTCCAATTCCCGCAAAGAAGCTAAGAGGGATACTGATTACCAATGCACAAGGACAACTGATTACCAGGAAGGTCAGTGCTCTGTAAATCCACGTTCCCCAATCGGCTGGCAAATCCATGAAGAGCAAACGTACAATTGGCGGCAAAAGAGCCAATGCTAATGCGGCATAACATACAGCAGGGGTATAGATTCTCGCAAATCTTGAGATAAAATCTTCGGATTTCGATTTTCGTGAACTTGCATTTTCCACAAGGTCTAAAATTTTTGAGACTGTGGAATCCCCAAATTCTTTGGTGGTCTGGATTCTGAGCACACCAGTCATATTGATACATCCACTGATAATTTCATCGCCAATGTTTGCTTCTCTAGGAAGGCTTTCTCCAGTCAAAGCACTGGTGTTCAGGCTGGATGTACCTTCGACAATTACGCCGTCAATCGGAACTTTTTCTCCCGGCTGCACTACGATAACACTTCCAATACCAACTTCATCCGGATCAACCTGCTGCAGTTTATTGTTTCGTTCCACATTTGCATAATCAGGACGAATATCCATCAAATCACTTATATTGCGGCGACTCTTTCCAACCGCATACCGCTGAAACCATTCTCCTACCTGATAAAACAGCATAACTGCGATTGCTTCCAGATATTCTCCATTTTCATAAACGGCTAATGCTAACGCACCTACTGTGGCTACCGCCATCAAAAAGTTTTCATCGAATACCTGTCCGTTTTTGATACCTTTCAATGCCTTTTGTAAAATATCATATCCAATGATAGCGTAATCAATCAGATAACAGATCAAACGTATCCATCGCCCTGCAGACGGAAACAAAAATTGATCTAATTCGTTAAATATATCTGCTGATAAAGATTGTAATACCAGCAATATTACTGTAGATGCCAATATCCGCACCAGTACAGTTTTTTGTTTTTTTGTCATTCCAGAATTCTGTTTATTTCCAATTATTAGAAAAATAATTGCCATAATAATGACAGCCATAAACAGTATGTCAAAAACAAGTTGTTCCATTGCTATCTCCTTTCAATAATTGCTTAATTGTTTAAAATTCATTATGAAAAAGCACCCTCGAAACTACTTGGGCTTTTCAAGGGTGCTTTTCCGGTTACTTGGTCCGCTAAGAATTAAAGAGCAATCTCACAATCCGGTTCTACCTTCTTGCACGCATTTAAAACATCTTTCATAACGGCTCCCGGCTCTTTTCCTTCCTCAAACTCCACAATCATCTTCTGTGTCATAAAGTTTACGGTTGCTGCCGAAACCCCTGCGGTCTTACGTGCTGCATCCTCCATTAGATTTGCACAGTTTGCACAGTCTACTTCGATTTTGTACGTTTTTTTCATCTTGTGTTCTCCTCCATAATAGTTGTGTGAACGATTAAACATTTATTTAATCGTCTTGAGTTCATCATACACACGGAAACGCTTTCGGTCAATAGATTCGGTGGGCTTGCTTCCCTTTGGGAGAAAACTACTTCCATTTGGAGCATTTTGACAAGGGCTACGGCAACTGTGGTGAATTCTGTTACCGCTGAAACTATTAAGATTGCCATTGAGGAGGCCGGTTTTGAAGTAATCGGAAAACTACACATTTGTGCTATTCTACTGGTCGGCTTCCTGAAATTATGGTAAGATAGAAATCAGAAAGGGGGGCCTACTGCATGGCTCATATCAATTTACCCCACGATCACGGGCAACTGGTCGACCAAGTGCTGACTCAGATTCCTACAGAAGCGGAATTTCAAAAAACGGCAGATTTACTGCATCAGTTGGGTGACTGCAGCAGGATTCGGCTCTTTTGGCTGTTGTGCCATTGTGAAGAATGCGTCATCAATTTATCAGCCATGATGAGTATGAGTAGCCCTGCAATCTCTCATCATCTCAGACAACTGCGTATTAGCGGTCTGATTGTTAGTCGCAGGAACGGAAAAGAAGTATATTACCGGTCTGCAGATACAGAACAGTCCGAAATGCTACATCGACTGATTGAGCAGCTCATAGCAATTTCTTGTCCACAGCCGACAGAAGTATTGGAAAAATCCGGGGAAGGAGACGTTTGTCATGGCAAAAAATCCATTAGCAGCGATTGAAGATCGATTAGCCAGAATCCAAAAGGGACAACTGTTGATTCAAAATTATTCGCCTGAACATCCTGAAACATCGTTTCTTTCCGAGCAGATTGTATCGTGTTCAGATGGAAAAGGGCTAGTAGAGAGCTATTCTATCTTTCCCGGCATTTCGCTCACACACAGCTATTGCCGTGCAAACCACTACGGATTTCATCACACACCACTCGCATCGGTCATGCAGATTAACCACTGCCGCTATGGCCGTGTCGGCTGGGAGCTGCAGGACGGACTGAGTATTTATCTCGGTTCTGGCGATTTGTCAGTTCACATGATGGATACCTGCGCAGAATCCACCATGAGCCTACCTCTCGGATTTTACGAGGGCATCGCTATCTCCGTGGATCTTGATATTTTCGAGCAACATACGCCTGAAATCCTACGGGATGCAGGGATTGACGGCAGAGCGCTGTATAATAAGTTCTGCCCCCAAGGGAAACACTCAGCACTACCCGCTGGAGTACAAACCCATCATATTTTCTCGGAACTGTACTCACTTCCAGATCACTTGCAAATGCCCTATTTTAAACTCAAGGTACAGGAGCTTCTTCTGTTTCTGAGTAGGATGGAACCAGAAAGGGAACTCAATCAATACTTCTCCGAACAGGTTGAAATCATCAAAGCAATTCACACACAGTTGACTTCGCATTTAGAGCATCGCTATACTATCACAGAACTGTCCAAGCAGCATCTCATCAACACATCTTCGCTAAAGAAAATTTTCAAAAGTGTCTATGGTGAACCAATAGCGACTTATATGAAAGAGTATCGTATGCGGCAGGCTGCGAAGTTGTTGCGGGAGACTGGAGAAAGTATTGCTGAAATTGCCGCCCAGATCGGTTATGAAAATCAAAGCAAGTTTACAGCAGCCTTTAAGGACATTTTTCAAATGCTACCAACTGCCTATCGAAAACAGCACCAAGATGCATAATTAAATCAGAAAACAAATCGAAAATGCCAATCGCAAAGTTTTTGTTTGCGATTGGCATTTTATGTCTTATTAGCGTTTGGATTATATGACATGTTCCTTTACAAAATCAACCATTTCGGAGAAACCACCGTGCGGATAGGCAGAAATTTCCCGTTGCTTTTTATTTACCAAGCAATCTGTCAACAAAAACACCTGCAATCCTACAGACGCAGCCGCCATATCTTCTTCAGCATCATTTCCAACCATAAGGCATTCTCCTGCATCTAAACCAAGACGATATATAAGGTCTTCATAATATTTCGGATTTGGCTTGCAGAAACAGCAGTTTTCATAGGTTGTGTACAAATCAAAATCATCCTTATTAAGTCCTGCCCACTCAATGCGACTCTCTGTTGCGATTGCCGGGAAAATAGGGTTAGTGGCAAGCACGGTTTTACACCCCAGCTTTTTCACCTCTTGCACTGCTTTTGCCGCCGCATCGGTAAAACCACAAAACTTCTTTGCCTCCAAAAAATCGCGAGCATAAAACTCATCAAATACGGGTCGGTCACGTAAGCTGTCCTCTCCATATATGGATGCAAATTTTTTCCAGAATGCACTCTCATTATTATCGGGTCCTTGATTCGCAACCATTGCTCCAACACTGGTCCAAACAGATTTCACAAGGTGTTCTGGGTCGTATCCGTGTTTCGCCAGCTTTTTGACAAGCAGTGAAAAATATCCCCTGGTAAAGACATCCTGATCCATAGGGAGCAGTGTTCCGTCAAGATCAAATAAAACTGATTTAATTCCCATCTTTTATATTTCACCTCTCTTACTGTCCAGTTGTTTAATATGATGGATTGCCTCTGCAATATCGTCATCTACGCCTATCGCTTTATCCGTCAATTCATTGGGAATATACAACTCACCCTTGTTGAAAGTGATGTAGGTACATAGTGGCTCTGCTGCAGCCAGTTTCATCAAAGGGGCTTTAATCATCTGATTGCGTAATCCAACTCCAAATTCCAAAATAACCAGCTTCTTGCCGTGACATTTCTGCGCGAATAGCTCATATGCTCTGGCCTTTGTCTGCCATGCCTCTGTCTGAAAAAAAGACCGATCCCCAGCAAGATTTGGCTCCATCAGCCCACCACATTTGGGGCATTTGGGCAATAGCTCGGATGGAATTCTACCGTCCTTCTCTGCTACTACCATACGGAGGACATCCTCACGGTTATTATAAACCATATCGTGGCAGTGATTTGCGCAGCGATATTCCGTCAGCTTGCCCTCCATCTCGAACACACGCTCCGACAAAAATCCGGCAGGTGTAAAATGATCCTCACCATTGGAGGTCACAACGAAATAGTCTTTTTTACAAACCAAATCGAACAAGGTTCTCATCATCTGACTGGGCTGCTGCGAGTAATGCACCCGATATGCCAGCCGGCTGTAAAAAGCCCACTGTTCCTCTGGACAGGAGAATTGCAAAAACATTCCCTGTAAAAGGCTACGAATGCCGTATTTGCTTCGGAAATCGCCGAAGTTTTCTTGAAACCACTGATTATCAGCGAAGATATGGTAGCCGTCCGAAATGGAAAGTCCGTTGCTGGCCCCGATTAAAATTGCATCAGCCGATTGAATAGCTGCACTGATTTTTTCGTATTTACTGTTCATTCCATGTTCTCCCTATTACAATATATTTACGGTTGAAGGCACGGCATCCAGCCGTGTCCTTTTTCGCATTGTTGCCTAAGCTGTTAGAACGAGAGAGTCTTGCCCTGACGTATTCTCACTGGGACCAGTAGCATCCGTACTGAAGTCCGTCAGCCAGTCTCTCATTCGTAGCGTTTGATTTATGCAGGTAGAGCCGCCACATTGGCGCGTCCGTGTCATCAGATAGATTGAATCGGCAATGATAAAAGACTGGTCACCAATTGATGAATCTACGATTAGAAGTGTTTTTTATGAACAATGTGGCTGGTGCAGATGTTTCAAAAGGGAAAAGCATGGCTTTCGTTCTTCGCCCCTTTGGGGAAGAGGTTGCAAAACCGTTTACCGTGCGTCACACCGGCAGCGAACTCAAGGAGCTGGAAGACTATGGCAGAGATTGGGGATGCGACCCGCCTTGCCCATAGAGACGCCATTACATCGGAAGCCGCTGATTAACTGCCTTCCTTTGCCGCATTTTGGTCAACACTTTTATGGTGACCTTTTTGTGTTGCATTTTTCAACCTCTTTCTGGTATCTGCAATTTTTGCTAATTTTCTATTGACTTTTTATTTGCTGACTTTATTTCATCAACCAGCGCAGTGGCCATATCCACCATGAGGTCGCAGTGGGCCGCCCTCTCCTCACCATTTTCTTTGGCGTTTTTCAGCAACTCGGCGCAGTCCATGGCACCCGCCTTTTCCCGAAAGCGGCGCTGGAAATCAGCAGTGGAGCGATCATCCGCGCCCAGCAGGCCCAGGGCCATCAGCCCGCCTGTCACCGCCCCGCACACCGAGCCGCGGCGCATTCCGCCGCCGAATTGCGCGCTCAGCCGATACGCAATTTCCGGATTCATCCCCATTTCTTCGACAAAGGGAACCAGCACCGACTGGCAGCAATTATAATTGGGCTGTACGCAATGGTGCAGCTCGCCTGCTCGTTTTCTACAATCCATTTTAATTTTCCTCCTTCAGTTTTTATGAAACTGTTCCATCTGTGATTTTACATCAGAAAGAGCCTTTGCAATATCTCCAAGGATAGAAATGCCCTCGTCCTCAATTTGTTCCGGCAAAAAAGCATGCTGTGCATTGACCGAAATATAGCGTGCGTCCGGTAAGCTGTAAGTCAAATTCCAAAACGGCTCTTGAATAAACATCGGTGTCATTCGTCCTACACCAAGCTCGATGAATAACATCTTTTTATTGCTGTTTTTCTGAATATAATCCGATACTTTTTGATATTGCTGCTCATATTTTGCACCTTGCAAAAAATTTCCGTATCCTCGCACCCAAGGAAAAAGCTCTGCTCCGCAGTGAGGGCAACGTGGAATAAGTTCTGTGGGAATGCTTGTTCCATCCCCCATTGCCTGTACCATTTCATTTACGGGCTTTATCGCATCATATGTTTCATCGCAACAGCATTTTGAACACTGGAAGAATCTGTGGTCGCCCTGAATCTCGCTGACCTTTTCTTCGGAATAAAGCCGCATAAACTGTGTATCCTGATTGGTTGTCAAAACATGAAAATCTTTGCCCTGCAAGATAGTATCTAAATCTATGTAAGGCTTACGAAGCGGAGCATTTTGGGTTGTGTGAAGAAAGGTTGCAAGGTATGCCCAATATTCTTCTCTTGTCTGATAGTGGTACATCATGCCGTTAAATGCGCCACGGATGCCGTATTTGTTTGCGAATTTACCAAAGTACTCCCAAAATGAAGGAGTGGCTTCATAATAGAAATCTCCGCCGCCAGATGCGGACAAACCCGACGCACCGCCAACCACAATGCAATCTGCATCTTTCACCCACTGCGCAAAGTGAATGATCTGATCTTCATAAGGCATCGGCGGCTTTTCGCTGAGTTTGACAGCTGTTTTGCCAGACGCATAGAGCCCGTAGTGACGGGAATAATTCTGCTGCGTTTTTATCACTAAATTTTCATAATAGCTCATATTTAAATTGTCCTTTCAAATATTATGTGTGCATCAAGTTCGGGCATCATCCTGTAACAGGAACGCTGGCATTGGCGCAAGCTTATGACGGTTTGTCCCATGGAGCCAGTCTATCTTCTCTTTCATAGTATTATCCTCACAGACACCATGAAGAATATACGAATCCAATTCTGCATAAGTAAAACCTAATCTGTCCTCATCGGTCAAGCCGCTTAATCCGTCTGCAGGCTTTTTCTGAATCAATTCCGCAGGAAGTCCTATTACTTCTCCGATTTGCTTCACTTCCTCTACAAGCAAATGCGACATTGGACTAAAATCTCCGGCGGCATCACCGTATTTTGTGGAGTAACCCACATAATCCTCAGAACGGTTGCAGGTATTTACTACACGTCCTCCCTCTGGAAGCATTTGTGCCACGGCATAGAGTATCGTCATACGGACTCTTGCCGGAAGATTGATTTTTGCATCCTCCGTCAGACTGCTGCTTCCGCTGATTTTACAAAGCGGCTGGTTATCTGCAATGGTCATGGTCAGCGCTGACACTGTATCCGCAATATTTAATTCCACCGAAGGAATGGACAGATGCTCCACCAATTTTTTGGCATAATCAATATCCGGCTGTACACCATTTGGCATCAAAACTCCAAGCACCTTGTCTGCTCCAAGAGCTTCTGTGCATAATGCCGCCGCAACGCTGGAATCTTTGCCGCCGGAAATGCCAATCACCGCTGTACAAAGTGGACCGTTTTCAAGAAAGTAACGGCTTATCCATGCCGCAATTTCATTTTTCGTTTTTATAGGATCAGTCAGCATGATTTATCCCCCCTATTTTGACCTTCTTCCAACAGTCCCATTTTCATTTCGTAATAGGCCGGACTCATATCGACAAAGTGCCGGTGCGGATTCTCAAAACGCTGTTCTTCCTGCCAAATTTCCGTTTTAAGCTGCCGTTTTACATACTCCCGTATTTCTGCCAGAGTCGGGGTTTTATAAACTGCTTTCCCATCCCGTATGACCGGGATTTGCAGTGTTTTTGCCGTACAGTTCGAAAAATATCGTATTTTCCACGGCTGGTGTGGATCGACATAACGGAACGGCTGTGTGAAATCTACGGTTTCATCGGCCTTTGTTATTAGGTCTGCAATGGCGTGTCCGGCAGAATCATATACCCGGTACACCTTCTTCCGCCCCGGATTGGTGATTTTTTCCACGGTTTCTGATAATTTAATCCTCGGTACACAGATTCCGTCCTTCTCAACAGCCGCAATCTTATACACTGCGCCAAAAACCGGATCACTTTTAGCTGTAATCAGGCGTTCACCCACACCAAAGGAGTCTATGCAGCCGCCCTGTTCTAAAATAGAACGGATGGTATACTCATCCAAGCTGTTTGAAACGATAATCTTACAGTCTGTTAAGCCCGCAGCATCTAGCATGGAGCGCACTTTCTTTGAGAGATAAGCCAAATCACCTGAATCCAGACGTATTCCCTGCAGGCGCTTTCCCATTGGTTCCAAAATCTCTTTGGCAGTACGGATGGCGTTAGGCACACCGGAATGTAGTACATCGTAGGTATCAATAAGAAGCACCGTGGCATCCGGATATTTTTTTGCATAGGCGGCAAAGGCCGTATATTCATCGTCATAGTACATGACCCAACTGTGCGCCATGGTTCCTCCAACGGGAATCCCAAATTTTTTTCCTGCCATGACAGTGGCTGTTCCGTCTGCACCGCCAATGAAAGCAGCTCTTGCGCCATAAACAGCCGCATCGATGTTATGTGCCCGTCTTGCGCCAAAGTCTGAAACCATACGTCCTTCGGCCGCTCGTACAATTCTAGCTGTTTTTGTTGCAATCAGCGACTGATGATTTACCTGCGTTAAAATAGCAGTCTCGATGAGCTGTGCATCCATCAAAGGCGCCGTTACGGACACGATTGGCTCATTAGGGAACATAATAGTTCCTTCTTGGAGAGCATTCACATCACCATGAAACCGGTAATCTCTCAGATATGCCAGAAAATCCTCTTGAAATATTCCAAGAGATTTCAAATACCGAATATCTTCTTCCTCAAAATGCAGGTTTACAATATACTCAATGATTTGTTCCAGACCTGCAAAAACGGCAAATCCACCGCCGTCAGGATTTTTTCGGTAAAATACATCAAAAGTCACCATATCGGCCGTACCTCGCCCATCGGTAAAATAGCCGTTTGCCATGGTAAGTTCATAAAGATCCATCAGCATACTGATGTTGCGTTGTTCACACTGTGGCATATGGTTTCACCCCTCCCTGATACAATTCTAATCTGACAGCTTTTCATCACTTCCAATGCTGCCTTATGCTTATCCACTGTAGTTCCTGCACAGCAATCTGCATCTACATAAATTGGCACTTCTGGTAATGCCGCTTTCAACAAAAGTGCATTTGATACCACGCAAATATCCGTACATAAACCAATCAATTCTATTTCTCTAATAGGCATCTGTTTGTGAATTTCTGAAAGCGTCTGCATCAGCTTCGTGGAGCCAAAGGTCGGCTTCATATAAATCGCCGCCAATAGCTTTGCTTGTAATTGTGCCATGCCAGAAATCATCTGCCATCCATCAGTGCCTGTTATGCAATGTTCTACCGGGAGTAATCGTCCTTCCTGTGTAGATAGATAGTTTTGTGGGTGTGAATCCAATGTGAATACAACATTACCTTTATACTGCTCCGCTTTGCTTATTGCACGAGCAGAGATTTCCATTGCTTTCTCTGAACCTAAACTTCCTGTCACAAAATCGTTTTGCATATCAACAACAATCAGATATTTATCAGGCTCTTTAACAGGTGAAATTGACATTGACTGTTGTACCAGATATTTTGCAAATGATACTAACTCTTTAGCCTTATCTGTTCGCAGCATCTCAATATCCAAGGCGTTGGCCGCAAGCCGGAACCGATCCAGTGCATCAGCATCCTTGAAGATATCGTAAATCAATTCACCATCTTCCAGTGATGTGTTTCTCAATATTTCTTTTCCAATCTGATCATCACGATCATGATAGGCCATGATAAAATAGGCTCGCTCATCATACTTCAACATATGTGTTGTGCAAAATTCACGATAGTAATCAGACGCACGCTGACCATGCCCCACATCAAGCCAGTCATCCTGTCGTCTGGAATCATGAAAAGCTGCCGCTATGCCTAGCACATCTATTTCCTGTTCCGACAATCCAAGCCTGTTAGCAATTATCATTGCATATAGCATTACTCTCATACAATGTGCTTTTGTATGCTTCTGGCTGTCCTTCAAAGAGAAATCAACTTTCTCATCCATCAATGCATACCATTTCCTATAATACCCTTTAATAGCAGACCAATCTGGAATTTCCTTTAGCCATTCTTCCCGCATCGTTTTCACCCCATTTCTTCTATCAATACTCGCATTCTATTGAGCGTATCTTCAAGTTCAGCTGCAATATATATGCTTTTCCCCTTCAAATGCGCCGGGGCTTCCGAACACTCCTGATTAATACAAGTATAAAATATATTTTCATTTTCTTGTGCCATAGTCCAAAAGGGCAGTTTAATAACACTGGGGGTCATTTCGCCCACTCCAAGTTCTAACAGCAACAGTTTTTTGTTTTTCTGGTCTATCAGCCAGTGTCGTAAAAACTGATGATACCGCTCTATACTGTCCTTCCAGCGTTTTCCCTCCAAAAAAGCATCATCCCTTACCCAAGGGACTAAAATTCTCCCACACTCCTTACATCGCGGAACTCTATCCTCTGGTATTTGTATACCGTCAAGATGTTTTGATAATTCTTCTATCATAAAATGATTGTCAACTACGGAATCGTGGCATGGCTGTGAGCATTGACAAAAATCTGAATTACCTTGAAATGAACAGATTTGTTCTTGAGGGAATACTCTTTCAAATTGTCCATCAATATTTGTTGTCAATACAAAACATGATTTATCTCCAATGATTGATTTCAAGTCCAAATACGGCTTTCCAGTAGGAGCATCCTGCATAGAGCGAATATATTGACTATAATATCCCCACTGAGCACCATAACAGGAAAAGCAATGGTAAAATCCCTCGAAAGGAGATTTGAAGCCATAGTATTCACGAAACACTTTCAATTCCTTTGCCATATAATCCGTCCAATGATAATGGTTATATCCTGCCGCACTGGAAAGACCGGAGCCACCACCGATTAGGATCGCATCAGCCGCACGAATCTTATCTGCGAGAATATTCAGCTTTTCTATCTCTTCTTGTTTCATTTCTTTTCCTTGTACAGCTTCACAGCCTCTTGTAAGATAACCGCAATATCTTCCTTCATTGCAACACCTTTTTTCCTTATCTCTTTTGGCAGCAAAGCGTCTTTGGGATTGATAGAAATATAATAGGCATTAGGAAACTGATACGTCATATTCCAAAACGGCTCCTGAATAAACATCGGTGTCATGCGTCCCACGCCAAGTTCCAAGAACAATATTTTTTCTTCTTTGTGCAAAGCAATAAATTCATTAATCTTTCGATATTCGTCCCGATATTTCTCACCTTCTAAGAAGGTATATCCTCGCACCCACGGTTCCATCTCCTCACCACATTTAGGGCAGCGGGGAATCATATCCGTAGGAACCTCTAAATTCTCATCAATAGCGTCATTCATTTCATACACGATCTCTTTATTGTAGTAGATGGCATCATGGCAGCGGCGACTGCACTGATAATAGCGAGAGTCACCTTGAATGGCACTGAGTTTTTCCTCTGGCACTACCCTCGTAAACTGAAAATCCTGATTGGTGGTCATAATGTGATAGGTTTTATGTTCAATGAGCTGCATTAGGTCGTAATAAGGCTTACCGGTTTCGCACTCATACTCCATATAACCCGACCGTGCCAAAAACGCCCAGTGTGCTTCCCGGGTTGGATAATGATGATAAAAGCCGTTGAATGCGCCTATAAAGCCATACTTTCTATGAAAGTCCCCAAAATATTTCTGGAAGTATACATCATTCTGATAAAAGAAATTAAACCCACAGGCCGCTGACATTCCTGCCGCTGCTCCTACCAAAATGGCATCGGCCTCGTTGATTTTTTCCACCAGCAATGCCGCCAATTCCTTTTCATTTGTTCCAAACAAATTTGACATCCTCCTTATTTCATGTTATTTTAATAATTACAACAGTTCACAGTATAGCATGTAATTTTATAAATAGCAACTTGTTTTTTAATTTTTTAGAGAGGACAATATAAATGAAATATTCAACCAAACTCAGTGACGCTGTGCATATTCTTACTTTCATTGCATTAAGCGCAGATCAGCCACTATCAAGCACAGAAATAAGCGTGAGTATTCAAACAAATCCGGCATATGTGCGTCAACTTATGGCGAAGCTGAAAGCCGCCAGTCTGATTCAAAGTACACGCGGGCAGGCAAAACCAACACTCAGCAGAGCAGCACAGGACATTTCCTTGCTGGATGTCTATCATGCTGTCGAGGGGGATAAGCCACTGCTGCATCTGGACACCCACACGAACCCTGACTGTGGTGTCGGAGTAAACATCCAGTATGCCTTGGCGGACTATTATGCCCGTGTACAAGACACCGCAGAGCAAGAAATGCAACAAATCACGCTTCACGATATTATTGTTTCTTATTACAATCGCACCTCCGCTGTGTCTGATAGTAAAGATTTCACGAATGAAAATATATGATAGTCAAAGCAGGATAAATCTATCTCTATGATTTATCCTGCTTCTCTATTTAAAACGAAGTATTCTATTTTTCCCCTTCTGGAAAAATAATCTTAAATACAAAAAAGAAAATTACCATTGATACACCACCGGTGATTACCGTGACCAGTAGATTGTAGACTGCTGGAGCCACATAAGCAGAAGCTATAGGCATCCATAAATTATTAAACCCATTACAAATCAGTGAAATCACAATCCATGCAACAAAATACCAGACTGCCTGATAAGCAGGATTTCCATGACTCTTAAACGTAATATTTCTCTGCAGCGGAAAATTGATGCACTGTGCCAGAAAAGATCCCAACTCATAACTGATAAAATATCCTAACCCTCCTCCTATTACTGCTGCGCCTGCTGCATTATGCAGTACATTATATCCCAAAAGGCTCCATGTGAATTCTACCCCAAACAATTTCATTGGCACTTGCGGCCACATGAATTCTGTACCTGCCAAGCCAATTCCAAGTACACCTGGGAGGAACGTAAATACCAGATACTGGAATATAGTCACTCCCATACTGAATACCACAAAATAGAAAATCTGATAAATCCATTTTGCAAGTTTCGGATGTTCTTTCTCAAAACGCTTCCATATTTTCTTTACACCCATTTCTAAAAAACTCACCTCCCAGTATTTTTTAGTCGTGCTTCATATTTTCTATTTTCCTTTTTATTTCTAAAATAACCGGCAATCACTTTTCTCATTCCTTTCAGAAAATGACCATTTACAACGGTTACCATACCTTGTACCATCTCCATATCCACTGCACCACCTGTCATTTTTGCAATTCCACGGAAAGGCATATTATAGATAAACAGAATATTCAAGTCCGGCTTACCCTTCTCTTCACTTTTTTTCTTCATGGCAGTAAGTTTCCTATAGATAAATCTAGCAAAACAACTTTTAGCATAGTACATTTGACAAATTGCATCATTTACACTAAGATTACCACTCCATTTGCCGTCTGGTATCTCATGCCCAAGAAGTATTTCAAATTCTTCATCCCCTATTGTTTGAATAAGACCTGTGTAATAATAGGGAAGTAATGCAGGGTGATATGGGAAATCGTGATCATTCCCCTTTTTTTCTATCTGTGCTGACAAACGAATATCCGCTACACTTGCACCTATCATAATTTTATAGATACCCGTTTCTATTTCCCATTGATTTGTCTTTATGTTCCAATAACGAAATGTCTTGTCATCAAAAGGAATGGTTACTCTTTTACTTTCTCCCGCTTTCAGATAAACTTTTGTAAAACCTTTCAATTCTTTTTCTGGTCGAAAAACAATAGCATTTGGCAGTCCCACATATAATTGAGCCACTTCTGCTCCGTCTCTATCACCCGTGTTTGTTATTGTAACAGCAACTTGTTCTCCCTGTATCTCCAGGTCAGAATAGGTAAATTCCGTATAAGAAAGTCCAAATCCAAAAGGATACTGCACACGCACTTTTGAAGTATCATAATACCGATACCCAACATAAATACTCTCTCGGTATTCCGAAGTCCGTTCACCACTTGGGTAATATCGAAAAGCAGGCGTATTCTCATAATGCAGAGGAAACGTTTCCGCAAGTCTCCCAGAAGGATTCACCTTTCCAGTAAGAATATCCAGCGTTGCAGATGCACCAGCCTGTCCATTCAGATATCCATGAAGAATGGCTTTACAGCATGACTGCCAGGGCATTTCTACAGCAGATCCAGCACTTATCACGCCTATCACATTTTCATTTACCTTATTGATTGCTTCCAATAAATCAATCTGATTTTGTGGAATTCTCATATGAGTCCGGTCAAGACCTTCTGATTCGCTGATTTCATTTAACCCAAAGCAGAAAATAACCACGTCTGCATGCTTCGCCAGATCCAAAGCAAATTTCTTCTCTGCCTCATCCACTTCTCCGTCTCTCTGGTATCCTCTAGTCATGCCCGCAAGCGCAAGTTCTGCGTGCTCTGCTAAAAGAGAAATTTTTTCGATATTCGTAGGATTTACCATAGAAGATCCTGCTCCCTGATACCTTGGTGCGAAGGCAAAATCTCCGATAATCGCCACCGACTGTTCTTTCTTCAGCGGTAAAATACAACTTTCATTTTTCAGTAATATCATACTGGCTACCGCTGCCTTATATGCCAGTTTATGGTGTTGTTCCCAGTCCACAGGCTCTTTTTCTTTGGTCCTGCCTTTAGATAACCCCATTGCAGCATCTACAAGATCATCCACACAAAGATTTAGGTCATCCTCCTTAAGTCTTCCTTCCCTTACTGCTTCCATAATCTCTCGCGCAGAAGCAAGGCCGGGTGCTGGCATCTCCAGGTTAGACCGAGCCTTAACCCCCTCTACGTGATCATTACTTCCGCCCCAGTCTGTGACAACCATTCCATCGAATCCCCATTCATCCCGGAGTATCTCTTTCAAAAGATGAACATCTTCATTTGCATAGACTCCATTGATCTGGTTGTAACTGCTCATAATGGCCTTTGCTTTTCCTTCTTTTACCGCAATCTCAAAGCCGGTCAGATAAATCTCCCTCAATGTACGCTCATCCACTACTGCATCCATAGTCATTCGCCTGAGTTCCTGACTGTTTACCGCAAAATGCTTTGGACATGCATAGACTCCCCTGCTTTGAATTCCTCTAATATATGCAGCAGCCATTTTCCCCGATAAAAAAGGATCTTCTGAAAAATACTCGAAATTTCGTCCGCATAAAGGACTTCTCTTAATATTCAGTCCCGGTCCTAGTAATACATCCACATCCATGCTGGCGGCTTCTTCCCCCAATGCATCTCCTATCTCTTCTCCCAGTTTCTCATCCCAGCTATTGGCAATCGTTGCCGCTGTCGGAAAGCAAGTCGCTTCCAGAGACGCATTTAATCCCAAATGATCTCCTGCCCCAGCCTGTTTACGGACTCCATGGGGACCATCGGACAGGAAGATAGATGGGATGGAAAGCCTTTCTATCTCCCGGGTCTGCCATACGGTTTTACCGCTTAAGATGGCAGCCTTCTCTTCCAGTGTCATTTTTTCAATTAATTCTGTTTGTTTCATTTTTTCCATCCCTTATACATCCTTTACTCTGCTTTTTTTCTTTTTCGGTATCCTTTAATCAGAAGTGCCTCGCATCCTAGCAGTATCAGTGCAAGGAGAACATCAATTCCAATTCCTACTTTTTTCCATGTTTCCATTCCTACCTCTACCTGTTCCCCATCATATGCCCAGCTGCTCACTACCGTATACATTACATTTTTACAGGCATTTCTCATCTGTAAAATCGAAGTCGGGTGCTCTGGATTGGCAACATTGTTTTCTTCTCCGTTAAAGGTCGATAACATGGCATCTACGCCGTTGGCCAACGCAGCATCTGCATTCATAAATCCATGTCCATTATTTCGGAAGAAGTCTGTAAGCGCCATGCCTCTAAAACCCCATTCATCCCGAAGTACCGTATTCAAAAGATTTCCACACTCTCCAGTCCATTTGTCTCCAAGGAAACTCCAGGAAACCATAACTGCATTCGCACCACCGTTTTTGACTGACAGTTCAAATGGCTTTAAATAAATTTCTCGGATAGCCTGTTCATTAGACCAGACACTTACCATCTTTGCATTCCCTTCATACAGTGCAAAATGCTTAATATAGGAATATACTCCATAGGACATAGCACCTTCTACTGCGCTTGCTCCCATATTACCAGAAAGTACACCATCCTCTGAGAAATATTCATAATTTCTGGCACCAAATGCGGTACGATGGGTATTCATTCCTGGTGCGTACCAACCCTCGGCACCCATTTCTTTACTCATCTTACCCATGCTCTCGCCCCAGGCTTTTGCCATATCTTTGTTCCAAGTGGAAGCGATTACTACCTCAATAGGAAATCCCATAGAACCTACGCCAGTAAAGTTATTGTTGATTGCTGCTGGTCCATCAAAATCCAGTGTACCTACTTTTCCAACGGAATCCATTGCTGCTGTCTGATATCCTGCCATAGCAATCATATTCGACATTTCTTCTACTGTCAGCTGATCCAGCAATTTTTCCCATCGTTCATCATCATAGTCTGCATCTCTTAAGTCTGCTAGCGTCAGGCCGTTATCCGCCCCCATCGTTGGCATAACATCATCATCATTCAAATAAGTTGTTTTATCAAAATTACTGTTCAAATGGTATTCGGATGCATAAGGCTCTCCAAGTTCTGTAGATTCCGGTGCTGCGGTGGCCTCTGCATAATTAGCAAAATGATCTGCACGGGACAGGTATGTTACATCACCGCTTGCATCATCGAATACATTGGTTGCTGCTGCATCATCTGTTGTTCTCTTGTTCTCTCCATCATATACAATATTTTCATCTACACGATATATTTTTTGTTCCAGAATTGTATGTGAATCACTGTTAATAGAAATCACATAATCTCCGCTTTCTAGTACATATGCCTTGGCATTTTCTTCATCATAGGAAGCCAGCTCTTCTACGTTAAATGCAATTGAGATTGTCTGAGATTCTCCTGGTTGGAGCAGTTCTGTCTTTGCAAAATCAATGAGATTTGAGGACGACTTTTCAATCCCACCATTGGTGTACGGTGGATTTACATATAGTTCTACCACATCTTTTCCCGCTATATCTCCTGTATTGGTCACTTCCACATCTACTGAAATCTCACCATCTTTTTCTGTTAATTCTCCCATTTTTTGTGTAAAACTGGAATAACTTAAACCGTAGCCAAATGGATACTGCACTGTTTTTTCATAATCAATGATGCCTTCTGCTGCTGCAGTTTCATAATATTTGTATCCTACATAGATTCCTTCCACATAATTTGTAAAAGATGGAGCATATACCTGCGGAGTTCCGGCATTCATTCCTTCGACTGCCATATCTGTAAGATTGGTATATTCTGTTTTTTCTCCGTTGTTCCACCATGGAGCCGTGGTCATATCATACATAAATGTATCTGGAGTTTTTCCAGATGGATTCACTTCACCTGACAGAACCTTTCCAAGAGCGTTAAACCCTACATTGCCGGTTCCCGGACACCAGACTACGGATTTGATCTGTGGATATTCTTCTGCGAATCCTAATTCAAACTGATTTGCTCCGTTATAAACTACCACTACCTTTTCAAAGTTAGAACATACCATCTCTACCATATCTTTTTCTGTCTGCGACAACTGCAGATAGTGTTCTCCTGCCGGAAAATCATCATACTCCGATGAATTATTGTCATAAGCAGCCTTGCTTACATCCATAGGAATATCATTATGTCCTTCTCCTGCTTTTCTGGAAATAACCACTACTGCAACGTCTGAAAAATCCTTAGCATTCTGAAGCAATTCCTCACTATAGGTAGATGCTGGAGGTTCCGGCAATGTCCAACTCTGTTTTTGAATAGACATTTCCGGATTGTCAGTTCCATAGCTATTATAGAAATCAATCAATTCCTGATTCAAGGAAAATCCGGCATTTTCCAGTCCCTGATTCAGACTTACAATATTGTATAAATCATTGATTCCTCCAGAACCTGCACCACCATAAGCCGGATTAATAGATTCCCAGCCAAAAATATTTAAGTTCTGACTTTCTGTTAATGGAAGTATATTTTCATTTTTCAAAAGGACAATGCCATCTTCCATAATCTCTTCTGCAACATCTGCTGCCTCTGCATTCGTCTGCTCGCTTAAGGTTCCATTCCCCATAGACAACCCGATCAATGTAGACATCGGTCCATAACAGATCATATTCACACAGGTTATAATGACCAAAACCATAGCCACCGCTGCATTTCCTCTTATCAGGAATTTCTTACTTTTTGACATCTTCCAGCACGCAATCATAACAACGATACCAACAACAAGCGCTGCTGCGATCCCTATCAAATACGGCTTGCATAATTGCAGTACGGCTAAGACATCCTCCATCTCAACACTAATCATCTTTTTCTTCCTCCTTCAGAACATTTTGTTTTACTTTTTTCAGGAATTCATTTCCTGGTATTTTAAATATAACATCTTTTATTTTTTGTGCCCGTTTTGGCATAAGATGCAGATATATGGCATGAAATGCAAAAATCCCCAGAGCCTACATCACTCTGGGAATTAAAACTTTGACCTCAAACCAATGATTCCTGATATCGAAATCAAATGTGCCTTCATATTTTTCCACGGCCGTTTTAATACTTTTTAAACCAAATCCATGATTCTTATGGTCCGTCTTTGTTGTTGATATTAATTGTTCTTTATTTTTTGTAATATTTTCTTCACAATAATTTTCTATCTTAATAAACACGAATCCTCGTTTTGCCGTTACTGTAAGATGAATCAGCCTTTTTTCTACTTCTGGTATCATCACTGCATGTTCAATCGCATTATCCAATGCATTGCCAAAGATAGAGCACAAATCCGTCACATGCATAAAATCCAATAACTTTCCATCAGCCACACAGGTTATTTTAATCTGATTTTTCCTACAATGAAAAATCTTCGCTGCCAGTATGGTATCCAACACTTTATTGCCTGTCTTATTAAGATTTTCAAATGCCGAAACCTCTTCTTCCATGGCATCTAGCCATTGCTTTCTGCGTTCTTCTTCTGTCTCGGTACGAAGGCCTGTAATCTGATGTTTCAGATCGTGATACTTCATCTGAATAAGATCCAGACTATCCTGATAATTGCGGTATTGATCATATTGGGTTTTTAAAATCAAATTCATACTGGATAATTCATTTTCAGCGATATATTCACTAATACGACTCTGATAGGCATGAAGAATGGCCATGCCTCCAAAATCCACCAGCGTACGAATAGCAAATATATCCGGACGTTTTGTACTGGTAAATAACATCTTATCATATAGAAAACTTAGATTACTAAATGCAAAAATAGCAAGTGCCATCAAGACCGCTGCCGTTACTTCCTTAACCGTCATTTGCTGAAGATAATTCTGGGTCAGAAAATTCTTTTCCAGCTTGATATTTATAAAAAAGCAGGACACGTATACCACAATGGTAATAACAATCTGCAGCCATATGCATGAATAACCACCCGCCTGAAAAGCCGACACAATCTGCCACTGTAAAGAAGCAATAAACTCTGCTAACACAAATGCCCTCGCACAGCAATATCCCGCCCTAAGTGGTGTCAGCCCACCTCCAAAGAGTAAAAATACATACATCATAGAAACTGCTGCAACCATGCAGGGAATCCAAAATACTTCTGGTAATTTCCCAGTTACAATAAGAAATACACTTTGAATCATAAGCATTACACAACACCCAAGTGCAAAAGGAAATGATTTCATTTTATCCTTTTTCAACATATAAAGATAAGTAATGCAGGCACTCCATTCTGCTATTGCAGTATAAATTCTTGGTATATCCTGATATAGATTCATTTTTTCTCCTTAATCTGTATTCACGCTTTGCAAAAGTAAGTCCATGAATTCTTTCTTCTTCGCTCTGCTTATGGGAACCTTCTCTCCATGAACCAGGCAATCCATTCCAGCAATTCCATCCACCTGATTCATATTAACCAAGTATCCTTTGGAACATCTGAAAAATCCTTTTTCAGTCAAATTGTTTTCCAGTTCTTTTAAAACAGCCCTTACTATATACTTTCCCTTATTCGTACAGAAGATGGCATTATGACCTTGACTCTCCACATACCAGATATCCGATAATTTCAGTTTCATCATACCATCCCCAATGACAACTGTAAGATATTCTATATTTTGAAATTTCAGTCTCCCTATCGCCTTATCTAATTTCTGTGAAAAAGAAAAATATTCCACAGGTTTTACAACATAATCCATTGCATCTACTTCGTACCCACGTAATGCATACTGAATCATGTTTGTAATAAACATAATAATGACATCCTGGTCTAACTGGCGGATCTTTTCAGCAGCTGTCATGCCATCCATAAATCTCATCTGAATATCCATCAGTATAATATCAAATCCACCTTTATAATTTTCCGTGATATCCTCACCATCTCTGAAAACAGTAAGCTTTATTTTTTTATCTCTTTCCTTCTGATATTTTTGAATATACTCTGTCAGTTTATTCACATACTGTTCTTCATCTTCCACGACTGCAATCTGTATCATAGCATATTCCCCCCACCCACTATGGTATAAACGAAACACTCAGGCTTATGACCTGAGTGCCTGCATTCTGTACCAATCATTTTTCAATTACTGCGTCTTCCATGGTGTAGCCTTCCAATGAATTTTCTTTTACTTGAATGCATGCGAAGCTGACTGCTGAATCATCTGATGCAGAAAATTGTCGCTTTTCCGCCGGAGCAACACGAACCCAGTCACCTGCTAAAAGTTCTATTACTTCTCCATCAATAACTGCTTTTCCTTTTCCCGAAAGGACCACCTAGATTTCTTCATTCTTTTTATGAGAATGAACAAATGGCACACCTGCTCCAGCAGGTAAATTATTGATACTTACCTCTGCTCCTGTCAGAGCAAGCTGATCATGAAGTTCTGTTCTTACATCCTGAGAAACGCTTACTTTACTAAAATTACTTATAGCATTTCCTTCCTAATGTTGTTATTTTACTGTTGCATTTTCATAATACATTTTTCACTACTTGACATAGTGTTTAGAATTAATTATAGTGTATTCACATTTCTTTTTCAACGACAGTTTAACTATAAACAGACATTTCTTTACATAATTTTAAAAGTGTAAGGAATTACAAGAGGGTTGATGTACGAAAAGAAAACCGACCGTCGTACTATATATACACAAACCGTTAAAAAAAACAGCCTGCTTGAATTATTAGAACATACTTCCTTTGACTTTCCAACCACCCAAAAATGTTTTTTCTCTTTCTCATAGCTACAGATCAAAAGAAATATCAGTCCTGTAACAGCCGTTGGATGCTGTGGGAATCAATACCGAGTGCTGTGGCTACCGCATCCGTAGCTGTTATAATTCTCGAAAATCTCAAGTCAACACAGACAAAAGAATATTTTCGACTTCTTCTTATCTTTCTCTTTTCGCGCTACTATTTTCTTTTTCTTGAACTGTTTTTTCAAAATGTCGTTGCTCTATCTCTGCCTTTTTCTGTTCCAGTCTCTCTTTCACAGAAACACGCTCTGATTTCTGCATTTGCTTTTCCCCTCCTGCCCCATTATTCAGTGCATTATCAATCATATTGTAATTCTGCTCGACAAGTTCCTCTACCTTGGTAAGTGGCTTATACTCTGTCAATCTATCGAGCAGTTCTTTCGCCTTTCTTGCGTTCTGTATGGCTTCACTGTCATTGGTATTTACGCCCTGTCCAAATATATCCTGGATACCCGTTGTTGTTCCTTCTGCAATCAGGGCATTTAAGAAATCCTCCATATACTCCGCTTCACCATTTCTGATATCCGATGCAATGCTTTGTATATGTGCTTCTCTGTCCTCTACTTGATCTTTGTATTCATATGGATCATAATCGTTGGCAAGCTGGTCTATTTCCATGGCAATCTTTTCTGTGTGACTCTGCAGCCATGGTTTCAGAGACCCATATACTTCTACATCTGGTATTTTCTCCATAAGTTCTGCTATAAAGCGAATTGCCGGAAGATTATTGGTGATATCAGGTACATAGGATAGATTATCCAGGTCAATGACCTTGCCGAATAAAATATCCCATTGAGTGTCCTCATAGTCAGATGTTCCCTCAGTATGAACATTGATTCCAATGCCCGGTATTCCATGCAGACGCTCTGGCGGTATCTGCTCCCATATCGTAATAGCATCCTGAACACTTTTTATTCCCTTATGGTATTCACCAACATTGTGAAACTCCGTACATTCTGCCACAGTTAGAGTTACAGTTACTTGATTTGAAGATTGTCCTAGAGAAACTTTTGCGACTGTATCATATTCCACTTCCTGTTCTGTCTTCCCCTGCTCTATCTGTTCCTTTGCTCTTTCCCTCTGTTGTTCCTGTTTTGCCTGCTTCTCCGTCAGATACTGCTCTACTATTGGAAGATAGGTGGCAAGTGTCCCGGTCTTTGCTTCCGTAATCGGGTTAATATCTACCATGACACCGCCAATCATCAAACCATTTTCATGTAAAAGATTAAAAAGGTCATCCTCTCTCTCATTGCCTGCGAACTCCACAACCACATCCAAGTCCGATTTTTCCTGCTCCAGACCTCTACATCTGCTTCCAACGACTGCCATGCCTACAATACTAGCTCTTGCATCGTATTCTTCAATTTTGGACTTTACATAGGCATGAACTGTATTTTCTATATCATCGGGTGTTTCCCCGTTAATATTATGGAAGTGTTCTCTTGTTTTTGCTTTGAAATCATCTACAATTCGATTATCTTCTACCTGTTTACTGATTTTAGCTGATATATCCTGCTGTTCCACCTTCTCCACTTTTTCTGCTAATTCATCATAGCTAATCGGTGTAATCTGTGGTTCTGTCAGCTTTAGATCAGCTACAATTTCATCTAATGCAGTATGAATGGATATATCCGTATTGTCATAAACTCCACCGTCATATTCTCTGTAATCTGCATGATAAATCGTGTAATCATAACCATCTTCTACTTTGTGGATACCGATAAATTTGTCCTCTACTGCAACTGCCAACTCATCCACTTCATTCGGCATAAAATAGGGATTTTTCCATTCTGTAAAGGGAATATCCTCCTGAACCCGTCTCTGATTTGCTGTTGGCATGAGATGTTCCATTTTTCCCTGTTCATATACTGCATCGAAACGATCCATATAAAGAGAAATATCTTCCAATCCTCCCGACTTCAACTGATGCTCAAATCTTGTTTTTACAAAGTCTTTCACTTCCTCCGGTGTCATTTCCCCGTGAAGTCTGGTTTTGTCAAATCCTACTGTGGAATAGAGTATCTGCAGTGAATCAAAAAATTTGTCATTTTCCAAGTTTTCCAGAATATGGGTAAAATCCTGTACCAGATAGTTCTCCCCATTTCTGACATGAAGTAAATCAAACTCTTTCCCTTCCACGCTGACTCCCAGCGTAGTTCTTGCACTGTCATCGTTGTACTCCTGTATCTTCCCTTTATAGTGTCTAAATTGGCTTATTGCATCATCACTGTTGTCAAAGCGTTCCAATGCACTGCGTTCCTTGCTATTGTTCGCCCAGGTTGCCAAGTCTCCTATAACATAGTAACTGATACTGTGTTGCTTTTCTTCCTGTTGCAATAATGACACAGAAGATTCTTTTTCCGTCAATCCTTCCTCTGAATTGGATTTCTCCACTTGATTTTCTGTATTAACTGCCAGCAGGTCAACCGTTTCCTCCTCTGCAATTTGCTCCTCTATCGTAGGGTATCTGTGAAACTCCGGTATCTTCGTAAATCCAAAAGTATCTACATAGTGGCTGATATTCTCTCCGTTCTGGTGGAGCACAATCACATCACTCATGGAAAGTGAATGTCCCGTGAAGTCTTCCGGGCGGTCTATGTTGAATGTCTCATACAGCCCCTCCAAGGTAATATCCTCTGTAAGTGGAGCTATATAGACCAAATCATAGTTTTCTCTATCAATAGCTATTCCATTTTTTTCTAAAAAATCATGGCTCATAAAACGAATATCTCTGGTTTCATCATTTCTCTTTAACTGAAAAATGCCATACTGGTTCTGTTCTCCCAATAATAACTGGTCTACTGGCTCCATGTTTCTTTCTTCAAAATAATTTTGTGCATGAGCTTCTCTTTCCTGATACAGTCCCCACTGACCCTTTTCTATGCCAAAAATACCACCATGATTTTCTATGTCCTCTATATCTTCAATCAGTGTTTCTGCTCCATCCACATGAAGCTGATAAACCTCTATATCCCGATTGAAAAGCTCCGCTGCACGTTCTTTGGTAAGTGGAAGCATCTCCTCCCATGAATAGCCATAATCGTGCATTTCTGATAACCCTATCATTGCATCCGGAAGTGCATCAATCTCTGCCATTGTGCTGTGAACTGTCTGCGGCACAAGATTAGGTGAATTTTCTAACTGAAAAGCCAGAAGGTCTGCCAAGTCTTTGGCATCTTCAAAAGAGTCCATCTTGTAAGCATAGTTTACAATAAGGTCTCTTTCCCCATCTACGAAAATGGTTTTCTCAGCTTCCAGCTCTGTAATATACTGTTCGGCTCGTTTCATGGCTGAGAAGTCCTGTTCCTGTTCCGCCACAGGCTGTTTTCCATCCATTGTATCAAGCAAAACGGATGATGATTCTCTTATCTCTGCAAGAGCATTACGAAGTTTCTCCCATTCTTCCGGATTATTCCCATCTGCTATGCTGCCCTGCATTTCAGCCAGCTCCTTCATTCCCTGACTTAACTTCTCTGTGATTTCACTGATTTTCTGTCTTTCTGTATCTTCTGTAAGTGCCATACTGTTTCCCTCCATCTTCTACATGGAAAAAGCAGGCAGATATTACTCTGCCTGCCCTTTCTGCTATTATCATTTTATGATATTTCCTGTAACTATATCCGTTACTGTTATATACTGGCTGCCTGTTCCTTTTCCTTCATCTGCACCTTTTCCGGCTGTTTCTGTGCTGCTGTTTTTACCTTCATCTGCTCTAAGCGTTCCTTGACCGATTCCCTGTCACTTTGCTTATCTTCTGTCTTTTTAAGTTCTCTATCTTGGCTCTTTGGGTTCTGTTCCTTGTTTTGCTTTTGTGTTTCCTTCTCAGCCTGTGCTTTCTCCGGCTGCAGCTTTTCTGACATCTGCTCCAGCTTCTCACACAACTTCCCGGTCTTTTCCATGCCGTTTTTCAGATTGGATATATGCCTTTTAATTGGAGCATTGATAACTCTGGTAAGAGCCACCCCAGGTTTTTCCTCCAATATTTCTTTTGTACCCTTCCCTGCTATCAGTCTGCCAACATTAGCAGTGCTGTTGCCGATCTGCTTTAATTCATCCCCGATACTGTCTATCTGGTTCGCTGTCTTTTCAAAATTCATTAGGGTATCGGATAACTGGTTACGGTAGGAAGAAATCATATTTTTTATACCTACAACGCCCGTATCCAGCACTTTATTGAATCCCTGCTGTCCTTTATCCCGAAAAGCCTGTAATGCTTTTGCTGCAGTTTCTATCAAAGTATCCTTAATAGCAGTGAGCTTCTCCATAAGACCTGCTAC
Source organism: uncultured Treponemataceae bacterium (assembly GCA_964369855.1). Classification (GTDB taxonomy): domain Bacteria; phylum Spirochaetota; class Spirochaetia; order Treponematales; family Treponemataceae; genus CAYJFX01. The sequence goes on from CAYJGO010000003.1 coordinate 35,480, forward strand.
TTTTCCTTCCAACTGCTCTGCCTGTTTTGTCAGTTTCTCTTTCATCGGGGCTGGCTGTGTATCCGTTGCCTGTGCCAATTGCTCCTTTACGTTATGTAGTTCCTCTGCCATAAGTCCAAGCTGTAACTGCATTCCTGCCATGTACTGAAACACTTCCTGAAATCCCTGTGTCTGTCCCTGCATATTCTGATGTTCCAAGAACTCCATGAGCTGCTTCATGACTTCCATCTGCTCGATATTGGTTTCTTCTGTTTGGTTTTTATTTTCTTCCATTTGACTTCCTTTCCCTGCAAAAATAGTGATGGGAGAAGGAAAGCTCTCACAACCCTTCTCCCGGTTATCAGTTACAATGCAACCTGTTTTTCCTTATCCGGCTCCATGCTCTGGATTTTCTGCTCCTGCAGCTTATCCTTCATGGTAGCCAGCTTTTCCCTTACGGATGATCTACTGTGAGTATCTTCTGCAGAGGTTCTTCCACTTTGGTGCTCTGCAATTCGTTCCGACATGGTAAAGCTGGCAACTGGCTGAATCTTATTTCCCATAGAATCGTCCACTGCATTTTCTAATGCATTATCAGCTTCTGCTTCTTCTGTATTCTCTGGATCATCTTCCATCATCACAGCACTGTCTCCCTTTTCATCCATATTTAAAAGGGCGTTTAATTCTGTCAATCGTTCCAGTTTATCAGACAGCTCCTGCTCCTTTTCAAATGGCTTCGTGACCTCCGCTTTGGCTGTTTCAAGCTGATGTTCCACATTGGAAAGCTTCTGCTCCAGGTCAGACACTTTTCCACCCATTCCCTCCAGTGCATTGGAGATACGCTGTAAATTACCCAACGCATCTGCCCCCAATTCAATCTCATGGGTAAGTGCTCCTTTTAGCTGCAACTGAAACTTGTTCCAGAAGGAATCATAAGTGACACTCATCTTAAATCCCATGCACTCTCCGATGGTCACTGCAAGATTAGGCTGTTTGGCACTTCGTACCATGTCGATGAGAGCAGTTCCGGCTTCTTTTCTGTCCGTAAAAACCTTATTCCCGATTGTCATAGAAAAGGTATCCTTATCCGCTGGTTTTCCCTGCTCGTATGCCTGAATATCGCTCTGATACCCTGCAATCCGTTCCTTCATAGCTGTTATCTGCAGTGGATAATGGGTAGCGATGTTATCCTCCATACGGTATTTCTGGCTTGTATGGTTTGCTTTTAACAGCTTTAGCTTGCTGACCTGAATGTCCAGGTCCATCTTTTCCTTAATATAAGGATTGCCTGTTGCCAGTGCCTTGACCTCCGCATAGGAAAGCGCCGCTTCATCAATATCCTCACAGGAACGCACAGGCGATTTACTGGTCATGATCTGACCGATAAACTTCTGCTTATTCTCAATGATCTGCCAACTGTAACTGTCAAAGGTTCCTTCTGTCACATATCGGAATATCTTAACCGACTTATTTTTATTGCCCTGGCGGATAATTCTACCCTCACGCTGTTCGATGTCGAACGGACGGACTTAATGGTAACATTTCATTAAATCCGTCCGTATAGACATT
>CAYJGO010000004.1:0-34522 GCA_964369855.1 uncultured Treponemataceae bacterium
CTGCAATTGTAGTTCCGTAACCAGATATTTTAATTCCTAAATTACTATTTAGTTCATTAATACCCCCACTTAAATCTTTCGCAGTGGTAGTTAATGGAGTAAGCCCGATCCTACTAATTATCTTTTTTATCTTGCCCAAAATTGTTGGGATAGTTTCACCTGTTTCTATATTTAATTCTTCTTCTGATTCTTCAAATACAGTCTCAGTTGTAGGTGTGTAAGCATCGCCATAAGTAGTTTCAAACTCTTCTATTGAGTCTGTTATTCTTGTCTCTGCCGGTGTTAGCACCTCTGATGTATAAGTGTTTAATGATTGAGTCACACCATTCACAGCCGGGTTTAATACCTCTGTTGTGTACACATTTAACAACCCTTGTGTATAATCACTCACTAACTTCTGCCATGTATCGGTACTCGGTAGTATGACCTTTCCATGTGGGGCATTCTTAATCCTTGTATTCACCTCATTTGTTTTGTGGAACTCTGTCCCCTCTGTATTAGATAACTCCACAGAGAATCTAATTGGACTTGCTTGGTAGAAGGCTTCCTCGGGTATAATATAATTATCCCCTGATTTAGCTAAGATTACCTCCATGTAAATTTCACCGTTCATAAATCCACAATGTACCGACTCTACAAATTCAGCATAACTATCATCAGATTCCAATGCAATTGGCACATCTTTACTCCCCCTAGCGTCTTGCATATCAGAGATGCTAGATAGTATTAACCCATTCCTAACTAATGTAAACATATAAATTCCCTCCTTTTATTTAAGCTCTTTCTAATGCGTATACTCGTTTTTCTAAGTCTTGTATGCTTTGTTCCGTGATAGACATGAGAGCCACATTATAGTTAAACGTTACATCATTTCCTCTGTCTATAACTAGTGTGATAAAGTTTTCGGACTGAGCACTATTAATGGTGTAAGTCCATGTCCAAGTACGACCTAGTGTACCATTTGCTACATCTCGTACAAGGGCATAATCGGTGGAGTTCACATACCCGTTTTTGTCCGCATCTAAGTAAGCTATTTCCGCAGATGTTAGTGTCCTAGTACCTAGTATATACTCTTGTATTTTAGTAGCATCTGCTAACGTATAGGCAGGCACACTCTGTGTATATACAGATTTCAATCCGTTTGTAGTTAACTCCCAATTACCAATCTTACCTGCTGTACTTGTAAGTGTTCCTGTAATATTTGCATTGGTCATGGTAGTTGTGCCATCTAAACTCAGCTTAAAGTGTGTAGAATCTACTTTCAATCGATTACTAAGTATACTAATAATATCATTTTCTACGCCTAAGGTGGAGCTTACCTCACCATACTCAACTCTAAGTAATATAGACTCCGCATTTTGACTTATCTCACTACTCATTCTAGTATTTGCGTCATAAAATTGTTGATTTACAACGTAATTAGATTTAATATTAGCAATTTCTTTATCGGTCAAAACCTTACCGCTTGTGAGTGTCTTAGTCGTAGCCCCACAGTATACCTTAGAGTTTACAGGATTAAGTATATCCTCATAGATTTTATAAATCAACACTTCCACATCTACATCATCAGGTTTAGAATACACATGCACGAATTCCCCGATTCTAAATTCTTCAATTCGCTTATCTAATTTGGATAAATCTATTGCAGTCAATTCAAAGCTAGATAGTAGATTTTTGTATAGTTCTAAATCATCATAACCCGCTTGTATTAGATTGGACTCAAGTGTTATATCATCATGTTCCACATACTTGTATCTCCACCCATATCTATCAACCGCATCTTGGTCATACACATAGTTATTTCCATTTACGTTTATTTCTAACCTACGTTCGGAATCATCGGATAGTTTAGCTCCTAAAGGGATTATAGCCGTTACGATACCCGAATGGTCACGTTTTTCCAATAAACTTAATAGATTGCTACCTAATATGATTTTTTGTTTTGACACGGACGTATTTGCGTTTAAATAGTCTAAATATAATATGCCATTACGTTTTTCTACCCTTACTACACCACCCAATCTATCGATGAGCTTTTCTCCAATTGCTGTGGAGCAGTCATCATAATAGGCTTGTCGATAGACTAATCCTCCTATTTCCACGTCACCTAACGCTATCTGCCACTTCCCTTGCTTGATTCCATCATTGTAGCTATCCATAATCCACTCTAAATAGTCACTCACCGGCTCATATATCTCTTCTCGATAAGGTAACATAACTTGGTGTAATTTGTGTGAGATACCAAGCACAGTAACTGACCAAATTCTATCAGATTTTTTTTGTGAGTCTACAATCTCACCTGTGAATTGCCATAAATCATTTAGATACACTTCAATCTTTCGATTCGTTTCTATTAGATTAAAGTAAGAGTGTGTAACAGGGATTCCAAAGGTTAAAATACCACTAGCATTCGTTTCTCTTGTCATAGTTATGCTTGTCATGGCTAGTTTTGGATTTCCCGTTTCAAATAAGATTTTATCTCTATCCAAGTCCTCAATAAAGATTTTATAGTTTGTCATCATAACACCTCTTCCACATAACTTATTTTAGCAGTTGTTCCCGTGAGTACTACTTGATTAACCCCCGAAACTAAAAATAATTCGGGTATATCATTCAATCCTTGTACTAAGTCAATGATGATTCCCTCATTTATCTGTATTGTTCCCGCTCCTACACACTCTGCTATAATATTTACCGCCTTTCCACCACGATTCGTTACTTGTGTAGATCCAATTGGCAAAAAGTGAATAGTCTCGGTAGTTCTTGCTTTGTATGGGCTAAAGTTAAATGATAGTGTAATTGTACAATCATCAATCCCATTATGAGATAATGACACGCTACACCTACCTTGTCTATAGTAGTCTAAATCTCCGTCTTCAATGACTTTACACACTTTCCCGTGAAATGCTTGCATTAAATCCGAACGAAATTGTGCAAAATTATCATAACTAACAGTTTTACTAAAGTTATAAGTTTGTATGTAGTTTTCATATTTTACGTCACTTAAATATTCCGTTAAATCAATCATTCCATCAATTGCGTTTGAGGATACACTATAGGTTTTTGGTGTCGGATATGCCTGCACGAATGCTAACATACCCATTCCAAAATCCATATAAGTTCCTAACTCATTAATAAAAATTTGTGAACTCATTAGAATTTACCCTGCCTTTCTATATTTTCTTTTTCGGCTAGTGTTGAATCTACCTTATCACTAACTGCTTCTCCAACCTTATCCCCGTCTAGATATATATCTGATTTTACAACAATCTCCCCAATCTCTTTATTAGTAACGTGGCTAGTGCTATTTGTTACTGTGTGATTACTAACACTATTAGTTACCCCTGAATTGATTGCATCATAGCTTCCGGAGAATGCTAGTCTAGCTTTATCTGCTATACTACTAAGTCCACTTGTAGATGCCTCTAGTGACTTATTAGCTACATCTTTTGATGCGCTTTCTACCATTGGACTATACTTATCAATACCAACTGCTATACCCTCGTCGATACCTAAACCAATGTTATCTCTAAATAGTTTAGAGGGTGAATTGATTCCTAAGAAGTCTTTCGCAGCTTCAAACGCAGCACTAGCAGCATTTTTAGCAGCACTCATTATTCTACCTGTGCTTCCTGATATTCCATTAGCAATCCCAGCTATAATGTCATAACCAATACTCCACCAATCAATGTCAAAAGCTCCCTCTAGGTCGTTTATAGCATTATTTATAGGCTCTAGTGGTGCTGTGATATTATTCCAAATTCCACTAGCAATGGACTTGATTAACTCCCAACCGGCACTAACGAATCTTCCAAATGCGCCCGTAATCACCCCAAGCATTCCCGTGATTCCACTCCACATAGCACTCACTAGTTGAGGTGCATTTGAGATTAAACTTTTCGCAATTGCTGCAATAATTTGAAGGGCTGCATCTACAAACATCCAAGCATTTTCTATCATCATTTGTGACATTGCTATATTTAGTTGCACAATAGCATCTATCAATTGTGGTAGATTATCTAATAATCCTTGTACAATCGCCATGATTAGGGTTAATGCAGCTTCCATTATAATGTCGACGTTATCAATCATAAACTGTGTGATTTTGTTTATAATCTCAATAGCGGCTTCGATTAACCTATCAACATTGTCTACAATTGATTCCACTAGCGCTAATAGTATTTCTAACCCGGCATCTAAAATCATATCTAGATTATCTACTAAAAATTCTACTAAAGATAGGATAATTTCAATTGCACCATCTATCAATAGTGGTAGATTCTCTATAATCGCATTCACTAGACTTTCTAGAGCTTGTTGAGCTACAGGGATTAGTGTGTCTAAGTTATCAGCAATCCCCGCTACAATAGCAGTGAGTAAGCCTAAACCTAGCTCTAATAATAAGGGATAGCCTACTATGATAGCTTCTGCTATTAATGGTACGATCTCATAGGCTAGAGCCGTGATTGTTGGAATACCCTCACTAAATCCTGTTAGTAGTGAGTCTAGCACTTTTCTAGCTGCACTTGTGATAGCCGGAGCACTCTTTAATAAAGTTTGACCAAAACTATCCATGAGCTGTACTACAAAGTCTATAATCTCAGGAGCTTGGTCTAGCATTAACACTAAGCCCTCTGATAGTACGTTCCCTAGCTCTTCCGATAAGGCTTCAAATCCACCTGAATCAAATGCTTCTTTTAGTCTCTGTGCAAAGTCATTTAAGATTCCCACACCATCTGTAAGAGATGGTAGTAGTTCTGAACCAATCGCAGTTCCTAAATCTGTAAAGCTTAGTTGTAATATTCTTAGTTGGTTTGCAAAACTATCTGATGTTCTTGCGAAATCTCCTTGAGCATCCGCCGAAACACTCATTAGATAGTTATATCTTAGTGTAACTTTCTCAGCTTCGGACATTGAGTCATATGACTTTTTAATACCCTCACTTAGTGCATAAGCTTCTAAGTTAGCCACACTCATGTTAATACCAAGCTGTTTTAGTGGCTCTGTCTCCCCACTAATACCTGCTCGGATTTTATCAAATGCTTCTTGATGATCTAAATTATAGAATGATGCAAAGTCACCTGTTAACCCTGTCAACGCGGTGGACATTTCATAGGTGGCATCCGCACTTAAACCACTAGATTTAAGCATAGCCCCCATAGTTCCACTAAATTGTTTTGCACTCAATTCAGTGAGTCCAAACTGTGTGGCGGCGTCTAACGCGAATTTATTAATAGCATCTGCACTATTTCCAAACGTCACATCCACAACGTTCTGAACCTCTTGTAGGTCAGAAGCCATTTGAGTTACCTTGCCACCATAAGCCGTTACAGCTGTAGCTACTAAGGCAGTACCTACTGCAATTCCTCTTCCAATCCCCAAAGAAAAGCTATTGAATGAAGATAGGGCAGAACCCGCATAGGTGCTTATCTTACTAAAAGAAGTTTTAAATGACGACTCTAGCCCACTAGCAGATTTTTTAGCACTAGCTATTTCTTTCTCTAAACCGCTAGCATCTCCATCAATTTTAATTTTAACTGTACCCTCTGCCAATAATCTCACCTCTCAATCTATGATAAAATCATTGGCACTAAGGCACTAAATTTTTATTTCAAATTCTTTTTTACACTTTGGGTTTTTACACTTAACCCAAATATCTTTACATTTTGCTTCTTTGCCCTTTAGTATTGGCATCTTATAACCGCAGTGAGGGCACTCTAATTTTAGCTTATTTTCTTGCATCTTGTGACCTCTTTTTGATGTAATTCTTATATATAGCATCTCTTTCTTTTACTGTGAGTTTCTTACTTTCTGTTTTTAAAGCATACTTAGCCTTCAATGCCTTTACTTTAGCTATATTCTTCTTAGGCACATCTTTTAGGTCTAAATCTCTTAGCCCTATTCGACTTGATATTGCTGACTTACTACTCATATTATCTAATAATATCTTAAACCGTCTCCATGACATGTTCAAATCTAAGTCTAATAGATTGATATGATACTCCCTTTGAAAATCTGCAATCACTAAATGCTCATCCTTGAGTAAATCAAACAAATGAGCAGAGCTTGGTGTTAATTTAGCTATGTCAGGATCGATTTCATTTCCATCACTCACATCAAAATATTTTAATAGAGCTTCTAGCACATCATCCGGATAATCTTCAACGTGTGGACATATTTTAGATAGTAAACTATCTAAGTATCTATCATTTCTAGCACTCTTTTCCTTGTTGATTTCCCTAAAAAATTCTAACCAAAGTCTAAAATCGGTATTAATCGGAACCTCTATATTTTTAATGGAGATGCTATTCACATCTCCACTTATTAACAAAGACATATTACTTACCTTTATTCACAATATTCATAAGAGGTGCCACATCTTTTACTGCTCCTGTAATCGCTCCGATTTTCTTTTTGGCTTTTAGCATTTCTGCTTCTTCTGCTTTGTGCATTTCTTCACCATATAGCTCATGGCAAGCAACCACAATAGCATCTATATAGTCTAGGTTTGTATCCTCTCCGTCTACGGTTAGTTCTTTTCTAGCATCCTCACCTAAATAGACGTCTAGTAGTTCACATAAGTTCTCATACACTGATTTAGAGTGTTGATCCTCTCTCCATCTTTTTAGCATACTTTCTGTACGACCCGTTCTTGTGGCTACATTGTAAATTGTGCCATCAACCTCAATAGTTTTTACAGTGCTTTTAAAATTAATCACTCTCTTACTCATAGTTTCCTCCTAAATATAAATTATAATGTCTCTTCACCCATCTCGTCAATCGGGGCTACAGGCTCTCCACCGCCATTACTTACGCTCTCCGCTCCCCAATCAAATTCAACGGCACTAGATCCGGACTTTTTCAAGTCTACCGAAATAGATGCATTCTCTCCGGCATTTCCACCACCATCGCTGTTAACAATTACGGATGCTCTACCTTTTTCTCCCTTACCATTTAGGATATTAAAGTAAACATAGTTCACAATTACTGCATTACCCGTTCCGGCTGCAATTTTATTGCTAAAGATGAAATCTTGTGCATCATCCCCGATATATCGATCTCCCGATACTGCAAATGTTCTTTGATCCCCTGTCTTTGTAGTCGATTGACCTGCTCTTACGTAGATTTTATCTTGAGAAATAGGATTCCTCTGTGCATCTAACCCGGCTACACCCATTTGTAGTACTGCATAATCAGCTACAGCTGTTGCAGTAGTTGCATTTGAGTTCAAATCAATGGCTAACACCATATCATCATTTGTTACAAAGCCTTCAAAGTCGGCTTGTACTGTGATTCCACTCATTAATTCACTTAATTTCATATCTTTGCTCCTTTCGTATATATGATGCTTATAATCATCATAAACTCTGCTCCATTTTTATCCACACCTGCCACAACCCCCGGATTTACTGTAATTTTTTCAATCTTACAACCACTAGGCATGACCGGTAAATTCTTTAAATCATATTGTGTTTTTATCCATAGTACTAAATCCTCAAATACTTTAGTTATTTTCAAATTAGCTTTTGTGTTGCTTTGATCCGATATAGGTGCATACTGCCTAATGCTAAAATCATACTGCATTCTAGCAGCTCCCCTTGTGTACTGCTTCAAAGTAGTGCTTTTACCCATTGTTTGAGGTGTGTACACAATTCTACTATCTGATTTTATGTTTCCATCTTCATCATAAGATGCACCTATGATAGATAGTTCACTAATTAGAGCTGTTCCTTTATCGTCTAGTGCATTAAATAACCAATCATAGATAGCATTGTGTATATCATTTTGATTAATCTGTAATTCCATCTACTTCAACCTCGCATTCACATAGTTTTGAGCTGACTTCTCAATCTTTGGCATCGCCACACCTGAGAATCCCTCTATATAGTTTGCCATTGCAAATGGGTTAATCTCTTTTCTATAGTTCTTATTCACGGTGTAAACCTCCGCGGAATAAGATTCTAAATGAGTATACTCCCAAGGCGCAAACCTTATATTTGTAGAGTATGCTTTTGTCTTAGCAGGCATTGCCGGTGTGTATTGCCTATGCACTTCTTGTGATAAAAACAATCCAAATTCATCTCCACCCACCTCTTTTTCAAGTTTAGTTAGATTATTCAAATTAATATCAGCTGTAACATTAATATTCATTAGCTACTCACCTCAATATGTGGTAATGGATAGCCTACACCATAATTTAAGCTAACCTTTGCTATTTTAAAAGCTAAACTTCCATATTTATCGGCTATATCGTCTATTGTTTCTAAATCCGGATCTACCTCATCTGACACATCTCTAAGTACTATTAAGTCACCCTCATTTGCTGTGAACTTCGATTGTAGTTCTTCATTTGGTAGATTGTTCCAATCAAATGCTTCTAAGAACTCCGCAAATAATGGCATAATAACCACCATACTATCTGAGGTTATTTTAGTTGTACCCACTTGCACATAACCTCCGCTATCGGCTCTTGAGCAACCTCTAATTACCCTTCTAATCCACTTTGTCATGAACCGACCTGTAGAGTCTTTATACTGATACTTGTTATAGATTGTAATAGTAAGCCCTCCAAAAGGGATAAAACTTAGTTGTTCCATGAGCATATACCTCGATAAAAAAGATTTCTACCACTATCATCATACACATCTACTAAACAATCACTTATCATCGTATCTATATCTGAGTTAACTTTAGCTATTGTCTCCTCCTCCACAGAAACAGATAAGCTACCATTTGACATACTAGTTACATTACCACCATACCCACTCAAGTTAGATTTATTAGATTCCACATTATCTAAATAATTTACTAAGTCTATTAAACAAAGTTTAACTTCCTCGGGTATTGTGGTCATTTTTTGTAACCTATTAAATGTAATAGCATCAAGTCTCAATTGTGCTCTTCTATACAAAGTGGAAAAGACGGTTTCATCTGTTACCGCTCCACCATTGTTTGTGTAAAACTCAAAATCAATGTAATTGGTCATGATTAACCGTCCTTTCTATACTACTCTGTAGGAGTACTAGCTGCCTTAGCTTTAGCCCCTACTTTTGGAGCTTTTAAAGCTTCAATTTCTGCTAATAGTTTAGCATTCTCAGCTTTTAAAGCTTCAATTTCTGCTTTAGACTTTACAAGTTGCTCTCTGTCACTAGACTTACCATACTCGGTAACCTCTCCGGTTTTGGGATCAACAACACTAAAACCTTTATTGAGGTAGTGAGCTTTCATGTCATTATCAATTTGAACAACCTTATTCTCTTTCCTTACTGTTAACATTTACGTTCCTCCTATTATTCAGTTGGTGTCTCAGGTGTGGTCAATACCTCTGTATGGAACTGAATAGCTACATCCTTGAAAGGCATGATGAACACGTCTTCATGAGACTCCTCAAAGTATGTTCCAATTCCGAAAGATGCTGGTGTTGGCTCTGAGTATCCAGCAAAGTTGTATGTGTTTGGTGTGATTACTGCGGATGGATGAATCAACATCATGTTAATTTGTTTAGCCGTAGCAGTCGCTTTATAACCCATCGTGAAGTCATACTCTGTCTTCATCAATAAAGCCGGCACAGTCTTAACTGTTAACTCATCTAAACGGCTAACATTTCTGTTAATCACATCAGCACTTGTTTGAACATCTAAAGTTCTTTGAATGCTCTCCGCGTTCTTGATTAACTTCTTAACTTCATGAGTTACATACAAGATTCTTCCTGTAACAGGTACTCTAGCATTGTCTAAATCAATCATCATATCATCGATGACTTCTAAGATGTTGGCTGTTGTCAAGGCTGTTGTAACCGGTGCATGACCATTTGTAATGTTCCACTCATAGAAGATTTTAGAACCTGTATAAGCATCCATCTCCGGATAAACGTGTTGCTCTACATGATCCTTGATAAGTTTATCTAAAGCGGTTGATCCGTTTGTCTCCTCTACGTCACGTAGGTGTAATGGAATGTTCCATTGTCTCTCATTTGACAAAGTTCTCTTAACCCAATTGTTAGAGTATGTTCCCTGTGTGTATTTACCGCTTCTATCACTATCAGTTCTTCCTGATGTTGTGATTGTCGGCATTTCGATTGTGTTCCCATCAATAAATCTGTACTTGCTATTATCCGGAGCGTTATATAACTCTCCAAAGTGTAGCATAAATGGGTATTGTGCCTGCATTTCTGTTGTGTACTGCTCCGCGTAGTTAATTCCTGGCATTAATGGCATAGTTTAATCTCCTTTTATTCTCTCTTTTTTCCGTTTATTGGTGTCGAGTTCCTCAAGAATGAAAATGGTGCATTCTGTGTTGGAACCGGTGTTGCTTGCTGCACGATAGTTGGTGCAGGTGTATTTGGTGTAGGTTGAGGTGTTGGCTCTTCTACAACCTTAATTGCTGTAGGGTCTTCTTTTTTGTACATCTCTACATAATCATTGAACCCCAATAGGTTTCCGTCATCTGACATGGATAACCCTTTTTCGATTGCTTGAGAAATAAAGTAGTTTTTAGCTGCTTTACTTGTAAAATCAATCTCAGATGCGGCTGTTTTCACAGCAAATTCATATTGTTGCTTCGCTAATTTATCATTAGCTTCCTTTGTTGCTTGCTCATACTTACCTTGTAGCTCCTTGAATGCTGCATCAGAACCCTCAAATCCTTTTAGCTTCTCTTGTAATGCTGCTAAATCAGCATCCCTTTGAGCTAAAATATCCGAATGCTCCTTTGATAGCTTGCCACTAGCTGTGTTGATAGCCTTTTGCACTCTCTTGTCAAACTCTGCTTGAAATCCACCTTTTAGTACATCATCAAATGTTTGTACAGGTGCTGGTGTCGGATCTGTTCCTCCACTAGGTGTAGGCTCCGGTGTAGGTGCTGGGTCTGCAAAAAATTGCAAGTTCATCTTCATTGGTTTTACTTCTTTTCTCATATTAATCTCCTTTTTATTCCCCGAACATTGTCATCACTAAAATCTAGTGTAACCCCATTCGATTTATAGTTTATTAATAACAAGCATTTATTAATAGATTATTAATACCCACTTATTAATAATAATTATAATACATATTAATAAGTTTGTAAAGTAGTACTTATAAGATTAATAAGTATAGCTAATAAATAAGCAAAAAAATAACACCTATTGCTAGGTGTCATCTTTTTACTCTGTAATTTCTTCTATACTTAGGACTCTAAAGTTTGTTCCTATTTCTATTTTGGCTTTAACATCCTCAACATCTTCAAATCCATCGGCGTCGACCCTAAGTGTTTTAAGATCGTTATGACCTATCTCTTTTACCACTACTAATAATTCCATTAATCCCATTTTATCCTCTTTTCCTAATCCAAACCACTTATGTACCAACTATTAGTACCATCTGGCTTGTAACCACAAGTTACTTCTCCGAATGATGTTCTACCACCACATTTTGAGCACTCAGAGAATATTTCTCTTTCAGCTCTTCTTGTACTTTCTGTACCATATCTTGATGTATCAACAACTTTAGTCTTGCCAACATGGAGAACTAACTCTTCTCCGCATTCACAGATTATTTTACTATACATACAACATTCTCCTTCTTTATTTGCTGTTCTTTTCCACTCTCGTCTATAAAGAAATAGTAGCAAGCAGTCTCTTTGCTAAACTTCTTGATTGGAAGTAGTCTCAGATGCTTCTCCCACTTACTCCACTTCTTAGTTCCCATGTTTACTGACTCTAAAAATACTACGGTAGATTTCTTTATAGCTTCCGTGTTTATTTCACAGTTTCTAGGAATTTCTCCTAAGAAGTACTTAGTTTCCATTAAAGTACGTTCACTATCATTGTACTTGTATTTTTGACTCTCTAATGTTGCATCATGCGTAGCTTTTTCAAAAGCTCTCTTTGTAATTTTTGTAATAAATGTCATAATATTATCTCCTTTTTTGTGATGTATCTCTTTCATGTACTTATAGTAACACATAAAAAGCTACTTGTAAAGTACTTTTTAATATTTTTACAAAAAAAAATAAATAGCCTAGATATTTTAGGCTATTTACTAATGAATCTATCATTATCAGGTTGTATTCCGTAAGGTTCTAAAGCTTCTACTAGTGAAGTGTGTCGTTTTCTCAACGCAGCTGCTTTCTTATATAACTTAGTAGCTTCTGCACTATCTCCTACTTCCCTAAGTACTCTTTCTTGTATCTTCATCTTTCTATAAGAGTTCTCCATCTTCCTTAATTCTTGACTTGCTTCATATAATGTATACTTCTTAGGCTCCTCATTTCTCCTATTTATTATGTTATCTGTATCTGTCCAACCCTCTTCATTCTTTCTATTCATTTCTGCCACATCTTCTTCGCTATACGTAGGTTCGCTCACTCCTACAATAATGTTAAATGCAAAGTGTCGACAATTCATAGTTCCAATTCGTCTCTTTAGACTACTATTCATGCGTTCATACTCTATATTAGTGTATTGCTTGCCTTGTATGCTTAGATGGTCGGGAGCACAATTACTGTGCATTGATACTTCTTTCCCATCTGCTCCATACTGCTCTCCAATATAATCACTAGATTCTTGAAACACAGCTCTCATGCCGTCATGTATATTCATTCTAGCACTAGATACAACATTTCTTCGGTACGATTTCTTATTCTCGTTATCATAGTACGTATATTGTAAGCCATTACTACTTAAATCCTTTAAAGCAGCTCTTAGAGCATTGCTTGGTGTAACTTCCCCCGACACAGCTTGATGTATAGCCTTATCCATGATATTAATATAAGCTTCTCTTGATTTCATCATTGTAGGTGCAGCATTAGGTGATTTTCTAATATAAGTACCTATAGTAGTAGTATTAGATAGATTCTTATAAGTACTTTTGGTAGTTCTTGCGATTGAGTTAGTCAATTGCTTTAAATACGTATCATCTTTTAACTCAATCAATTCTTTTGCGTTGTGTTTAGCTATGTACGCATAATCATCTAGGGCTTTATTGGCTATATCACTATAGATACTATTGATACTTGAATTCATTACTTTATCGACACTAGCAGCTTCGGCGTTAAAGCTCTTCATGAATGAGTCAGCTAGTTTCAAAACCTCTGTAGCTAGCTGCTCTTCACTCATGTTGGAGTATTTATCAGATTTAAGCACTTTTCCTACATCACTAGCTATGGTGTAGATAAAATACAACTCTAATGCACTATATTCACTTTCTAGATCACTTGATAAACCATCTAAATACTCTTCTGTCATGATTCACTACTCCTATGCTTTGCTTTATTGCCATTAGTCACTACTCTAAACTCGTTACTGTCCTATTGGCATAAGTTAAACTTGCCATATAGCCTATAATTTGTGTCATTTTAGCCGTATCAGATATTCTTACAACTAAAGTTGCTATATATTCCTCTGTCAATTCTTGAGTGAAATCTGGCATTATGTACATATCTAAATATGTTAGTTGCCCTGCACTAGCACCCATTAAGAGCATCGGTAAATCGTCTTGCAAGAGGTTATAAACATCACCATTCATTATAGTTGTGTGTGGCGCATAATAAATCTCTGTCTCCGAAACCGGTATCAAAAAATAATTAGCATTCCAAAATTCTGTATTAATAGCAACTATTTCTTCAACGGGCTTTTTAGACACTGAATAAGTCAAAGTTATGTTTTCCACATTTTCAACATAGGTTTCAACATAGGTTTCAACAATAGTTTCATAAACTGAAACAATCGGCTTTTCAGAGATTATTAAAGACTTATACCCTTGTAGTTCTTCGGCTGTTTTTTCAACTCTCCTTGGCAATCCATCAATCTCTACGATTTTAGTTTCTTCCGTTTCAATTAAAATTCCATCTTGTATTTTATATAGCATCGCCGCCTCCTAACGTTCCAAAGGTATCAGGAACTGTGTTTGTTATAGTGTCCCATGGCAAGTACGCACCTAAAGGATAATTTCCATACGCTTTTTTGTCTGTTTTTATAGCTATAATATTGTGTAATACTTCCCCATCTTCTACTATATTATACTCAAACATTCTTGCTAAAGCCCTACGAGGGTCTATTGTGTCGATAGTCCTAATACTAAATATAACAAGGTTTTTAATGGTTTTTGTAAAGTTTTTAAAATGTGATGAATTCAACGAATATCCGTTAACAGTCAACCCTTTTAATTCATGTAAAATATTTAGCATTATACCCGTTTGTAATTGTATAGGAGTATCTATCCTAGTAGTAGATCCACCAAAACCAGTAAATAGCTGATATGAGTATAACGTATAATAGAAAAAACTGAAACCGTTTTCTGAATAATTGTAACGAGCGCCATATAAAGGGCAAGCGTCTTTGGTATATCCCATAATTTGAAATTTAGCAGACAATATAGTTTTATCATTAGGTACATATGGTAACGAAATATAAGCGTTACCAAAAGCTTCTAAATACTCCACCTGATGTCCGTATTCTTCCCAAGGCTGGCTTTTACATGCTGATTTAATAGCGTTGTGAGCAATTAATAATTTGTTCATTATCTGCCTCCATCTGCGTAAAAAGTACCATTAACGTAAGAGACGTTATAGTATTTGCCGGTTTCAAAAGTTGGCACTTCGTTCCCGTTCCAGTCTGTTCCATCTGGAAGTGTAAACACTGTTATTCCGGATACAAAAGTAATTAAACCTATACCATTTGTAGTGGTGATTACAGCGTTGTTTAACTCACCTGTAATGCTTATCATTTGATTATCAATACAATCAATTCCACCAGCAAATTCTGTTGAGGTGTAAGTGAGTTGCTGTATCGGTAATGCTAAATCAGGTAAGGCAATCAACCCATTTTTTTGTGGGTATGTCTGACCGTTCACGGACACAGATGTTGTTAGTCCGTCCTTGCCGTCAGCTCCGTTTTCGCCAGCATCCCCTTTGTCACCCTTGTCACCTTTAACTCCTTGCTCCCCAGTGTCCCCCTTATCGCCCTGAACACCTTGAATTCCCTGTTCACCTTGCTGACCAACATCTCCTTTGTCTCCCTTTTCTCCTTTGTCACCGGTTAAACCAATATCCCCTTTATCACCTTTTAATCCTTGTTCGCCTTGAATTCCTTGGATACCCTGTTCGCCAACATCACCTTTTTCCCCTTTTAACTCTCCGCTATCATATTTTTGTTGGAAAGTTTCTCCATCTTCAAAGGGTATGTGCTTAGCAAATAAGGACACATTCCCAGCATCATCGGGTTCTTGTTTATTTACAGAAACCACCGATCCGGTTTCCAACGACTTTATAGTATTAGTCTCGATGCTTAGGTTTATAACATCAACAGTATTATCCCCCTCTAAGTCATTCCCTATAACCCTATCATCTACACGGTCTAATACAGGTATTCTATATTGATCTGATATATACACATCCGAATTTAACTGATATTTGAACTCTAGCAAATGGACACCCTTTGTAAAGCCTATTGTATCAGTCTGTGTTAAAGGGAGTGTTACCTTGTTACCCACAAAAGCCATCTCGCTCAAATTCCACTCTTTTGTGATTATGTTTCCTTTTGATAATACTGCTCTCGCATCCACTACTGTACCTTGAGTCATGTTTAGTAGCTCTAAATATATCGGTGCATTACTTCCTCTAATTATCATTTAATTAATTCACCTCCTATTATTCTAATGGGTCTACATCTATCTCAGGATCATACTGTTGCTTTAGCTCTTTAAACTTCTGTATATCTTGGAATCTTTGCTCTAGTGTCTCATTCCTATACCAAGCAGCTACTTCCTCGGGGAAGATTGCACCCGAATTTGCTAATGATAGTTTTTGTCTAAGTTCTTCTGCCACATCAACTAGGATAGAATCATCCCAATCAAATCTCGTGCTATACTCCCCCGATGGAGCTAACTCATATAGGCTTGTATAAATATCCAAAATGTATACCACGTCTAATAATGTATCCTCCAAGCTCTCTTGTAAGTCTTTGTTGCTTTGATATGTTCGTTGCTTCAGGGATTTAATCTCAGTAGCTGTTTTAGCAATCACATCTACGTTTGAGATCGATCCTCTTGCAATTGATACAGTATCCTCAATCCGATTTAGTACTAGATTTAGTACATTATCATAGGATCCGTCACGGAAATCAGGATTGTACACATTGTAAATATCATCACCACTAGCACTAGACACATTAATCTCTCTAAATAGTCTTTGTTGCCTACGTGTTGGGATTACTTTAGGATTGCCATTCTTATCTAGCTCTGTTCTTAATACACCTCTAGGTGCATCAATCGCCATCTCCCCGGCTTCCATTTCCCACATTAAACCACTATATATCTCATTAGCATTTCTAATAAGCTTTGTAGCAGGTGCATAAGCGCTAATTCCTAATTGACTGTGCACATCAATGTTATTAGCTTCCGGCATTTTAAAGCATGCTACTAAAAGTCTATCAAGCTTTACACCATTTGTACTCGTGATTGTCGTGCTTGCTTGTAAGGTAGCCCACTCCGGTACTTCTGTTAGTGCTATCTTACTTCCTAAATCCGTACCACCTACACTTGAGTAGTTTTTATAGGCTTCTTGCTTGATTGTAATTGTTCCACCCTTTAGCTCATGAGTTTCTAACCTTGTATAACTATTACTCTTTTTGACAATCCTCTCCACGAATACTGCCGAGGAAAGTTTTCCGTCCATTGTAAACGAGATAGGGAAGAATTCATTTGCTAATACCATTTCAAACTGTATCTTTCCACCTTCCACATCGGGAATAGGTTTAATGACCATAGTACCTAGAGCGACTCCCGGAGCTATCTTGTGTCTAAAATTCTTCATGAGTGTTGATAGTTGAGTATGGATATAACCCGCCCTTGTATTTGTATCAACTTCATCTGATTCCTCTGTAATATTAGGATCATACACTTGATATTGCATTTCTAAACAAGCCATTCTTGCTTTTTCATTTGCAATTGCGTATCCTAGGTTCAATGTTTTTAACTTGTTCCCACAATCATCTACAAGCTCTGCATCTTTATAGATCGCATACCACTCATTGATTGAGTTTTCCATATCAGTGCTAATAGCAGGAACTAGCTTTAGTTTATCTTCAATTTGCTTCGGACTTATCACTCTTCTCCACCACCTTTTAATTTTATCGAATATATTAAGCACACTAATTAATCCTCCTTTACTTATTAATGTTACTTATAAGTATACACAAAAAAAAGCAACTAGTAAATACTAATTGCTTCAATCAACCTATTTATTTGTAAATCAGTTCTTTTGAAAGCCTTAATAAGATTCTATCCACCACGACTGCTATCATTTTATTCTGTAGCTTACGAACACACTCGTCGTAGGTCAATCCATTGTGCATTAAATAAATTTCGTCACGACACTCCACTTCCAATATGTTCATTATCTCTATATCCGATAATATGTAGTTAAACTCAAAATCATCAAGCTTAGGGTGTCGTATATAAAGTCTATAACCTAAGGCTGTCCCACTAAAATTATAACCTAGGTTTGATAACACGTTATACTTAGCTATAAAGTGTGATAACTCATTGAATCTATCACATATTGCTAATACTATGCTCACAGGTGAGTCTAATTTATTAGTTTCTGCCATTACTCATACCAACCTTTCTGAGCTAAATAGTGCCCGTAACTTAGCCCCACTTCTTGTGCTTTCTTATCAATCTCATGAATGGATTGCTTTGGTTTATACTTAGATTCTTTCTTTTGTAGCTGTTGAGTTTTAAATCGTTCATAATTAGCCTTTGAGTTCTCTCTAGCCCATGTAAGGTTTCTTTCTCGCCTACAAGGTGGACTACAGATAGTAACATCAATTCGATTCGTCTTAAACTCTTTTCCGCAAACAATACATATCTTTGTATATGTCATATTGGCACCCCCGTGATTATAACTCTAAATCTTTGATCATAAGGTAGTCATTTGCACGAACTTGACCGTCTCCGTTATAATCATGTGATTCCGTTAAATAAGTATCCGCCCCTGTCATGATGTAGTCTTGTATAATCACTAAATCATAAGCACAGTAATCAACAAGCCCTAACTCTTCTTTTTTGATAAGTACATAGTCTTTTGAATCCACCACATCATCATTGTTATAATCGTGGTATGACCTAATATTTTCGTTATTCTTGGTCATGATATACTCTTTTATGATGTCTAGGTCTTTCTGCTCATACTCCACCTCAGGTGCTTTGTACATTGCCGCATACCCCACGAATGCTCCTACTACTAGTGTCACAATTGCGATTCTTTTTAGTTTATTTTTCATCGTTCTTCTCCTTTTATTTAGTTATGTCATACCATATTACTCTATCTTCACACATCAATTCAAAATCAGGCTTCTTGCCATAGCATACTATGATACTAGGTTCTATTCTCTTACACATCTCATTCCAACCGTCTATAAATAGCTCTCTGTAAGCTTTTACCTTTATACTTCCATATGTACTTGTAGCAATTACACTTCCTTTTTCTACACCGTCAAAACAAAACTCATAGGATTCTTTTGTACTCCAACTAATGGTAGGTATTACCTCTAATCCCTTACTCTGCCAAAACTGACCTAACCACCTTGACCGATATGTGTTGTAAATCTGCAATGATAGTGGCATATCTGTGTATAAGCTAAAGTCAGGAGTTAGTATATAGCTCTTGAACTTGCTTAGCACACCTATATACTTATTGGGTTGATTCCACACTCTCTCAAATTGATAGTCATCAAGAAAGAAATGTACCATCTTATGCAAGTACTCCCCTTTGGCGGTTTGAGCGTAGTTGAAGCCTATCCCGCCAAATGGTTTTATGAATTTATCTAATGACTGTAGGGTGGGAATACAATACTTACCCGTTGTTATTGGATTTAGAATCTCTAAATTCAGTAAATTGTTCATATAGGCTACCTAGGACTTATATTTATGTAATTTTTAGCGATGTACGTTAATTTTTTTGTAGGCAAGTCTGACCACTCCGCCCAATGACTAGCATTAGTAGATGACATCATACCCTGCAACCTTTTTACTGCCATTAAAGCTGCACCCTCTGTAGGCATGTTCTCAGGTAAATTCACAGTGCTCATTAATCTAGCGGTTACCTGTGGTCTAGCCTTCTCTGCTATACCAATGTCTCTTTTGCTTCCTTGCAATGCTCCTTGTGTTACACCAAGCTTAACTAACTTATCAGATACTTCTCTACTGTAATTACCTCCGAATGCTGCTACTGATGAACCTGAACTACTTCCTCTTCCACCCATTTTAAATTCCTCCTTTTAATTAGATAGTTACTCTTTGTAAATTTGAGATAGATTCATTGATTTGTGCTATCTTGTAAGCATACCACTCTATCTCACTTTGAATCTCTTGTCTTATTGCATTTACGTACATCATTCTAAAGAAACTTCTGTCTTGTAACTTCATTGCCAATAACTCTTCCATTGTTTTTCCATCCCAATTTAATTTTTGCTTTTTCATCATTTTATTATCTCCTTTTTATGTGTGTTTGTATCTCTTTCATGTACTTATAGTAACACATAAGCAATCAAATGTAAAGCATTATTTTATTAAATTTTCAATTTTTTAAACATTTTCTCGATTTTATGGAATTGAATTGCAAGCCAATCAACCATTTCCTCGTTCCTAGCCCAACTACTTGCTTCTAATGTGTCAAGGTTTAACCCGCTCTCAAATAGGAATGCATGGATAATTTCATGCCTAGCACACTGTTTAACCAACTCTTTTGTATTTCCATAGCTTTTGGGATCACCATTCGCCCACTCAAAACTATCTAAAATGATTTTCTTCTCATAGAAATCTATATACCCACCTCCTTTTTCAAGACAAATATCCTCTTGTACACCATTCCGCATGAGTATAGTATAAGTGATGTCTAATACCTTTATTTTCTTATTGTTTAGTCTCTTCATTCATAGTCCTCCGAATTCCGTCTAAAAAGGCATCAGCCACATGACATTTATCATTTATCATATGCATTTCAAATGTTGGGCTTTTAACCATACCCATAAGCACTAATAACTTATGTAACTTGTTATTGCAATTCCTCTTTCTCCACTCGTTCCACAACTTTACTCTTCTTATCATACTACATTCCTTTCTGAATCCACACTCTATTCAATGCGTATCTAGCAGGGGTTATTTTTTCTTCGATGCACTAGCACACTTCCTGCTACAATTTTTTGTTTTTCTATACTTATTTACGATAAACAATTTACCACAAGTTTCACAAACTCTTTCCTCATTATCCACGCCATGATCTCTCCTGTACTTACTCTTGCATTTATTGGAACAAAACGTGTTATGCCCATTAGCAATACCTGTATACTCCTTATTACACTGCTTACAGATGAATGTTTTTTCAATGCGCCACTTGTCTTTCATACTCTCATAATGATGCATATGCCACACTAAACCCTCTTCGCTTTTATGCCACTCGATGGCTTTTGGTCTAGCCTTTGTGTTTAGGTTATCTCTCAACCATTGCCTGTGTTCAGCTGTTATACTATTCGCGTGTAACCTCTTATGCTCTGCAATACTTAAGCACACTAGGTTAGAAATATCATTGTTAACTGGGTTAAAATCTCTATGATGAATTTCATAGCCATGGGGAACTTTCCCATTATAGTACTCCCAAACATCAATGTGTAATCTGTTACAACCTCTACTTAAATATCGCTCATTTTTGTGTAACTTATAAACTTTACCATTAAACTCTTGTGTTAACATGTAATCACCTCCTAACACACATTATAATATAAATAACTTATAGTGTCAATGTAGATACTATAAGTTATTTAGTGTTATATGCCTTTTCTCATCCAAACCCGGTTTAGGGCATAGCGCACAGCTGCGATTGAATGATCATCACTGTCAGGGAATACACTTGTATAGTTTCCGTCTTTATCTTTCTCTAACTCATATGCACTAAATTCTCTAGCTGTGTGTGGACAACTTGTATCAATTACAATCTCTGATAAGTTAGCTAACCACTTCATACTATAGTTTACACTATTAGGGGGCTTCTTAGCTCCACTAATAAATAGTCCATAGTCATGTAGATCTTGTATATCCTTAGGGTTAGCACTATCCGCGATAATCTCCACATGATTCTTTGCTCGATCCTCTAGTGTGAGTGCTTCATGGATAGCCGTATTGCTCTTCTTGTTCGCTCTCCACTCTCTACTAATGTATAGAATACGTTTAGCAGCATTAAAGTAACAGCTACTCCAATGGTTAGGGTCAGGGAACCAACCAAAGTCAAGCCCTTGATATTCTTGGTTGAATCCATTGTATTCTTCTTGAGTAATTTCTCTAATAGATAGGTTCGTGAATACCATACCACCTACACCCGTGATTTCGCCCATATACTCATTTGCGTAAGCTTCCGGATTCGTATTCTTTAGATGTTCCGCTTCCTCTAGGAATGCTTTTCCTAACCACTCCTCAGGTGCTTCTAAATAATTACTCTTGTGTATGATTCTTCCCGGCTTAGGTATCACTTTCTCTACATTAACAAAGTGAGTGTTTGATTGTGGTGTGTTATATGATTTAAATTGATAGAACGTATTCCCACCACGAAGCAATGACTGATCCACTTTACGTACCGCTGCCATACCACCTTTTACTTGATCAAACTCTTCATACCAATGTACAGCTATATACATGTCTTTTGGTGGTCTAATAGATTTAATCTTATTAGCATCATCTAATCCTCTAAAGTATATCTTTTGGCCAGTACTTAATCTTGTAATCTCATAAGGACTTTTGATCCCTTTGTACTCATCTTGTAATCCTAGTGTCTCTATCGCCCACATGAGCTGACTATATACGCTATCACCAAGAGTATTACCAACACTTCTCATAGCGATTCCACACATGTTAGGATTGTTGTGTATAACCTCTATAAACTTAAGAGCGCAGAATGATGATTTTAATGATCCACGACCACCTTCGAACCAATACTCTCTATACTTATTGTTATCAATGTCTCTATTAATGTCTATGAAAGCCTTACCTATATAGATAGCCGGTAGCTTAAATACTGTGAATCCTTTGTCTAAATCTTCTTCCGGTTTATCAAAGCCGCACATCTTATTCGCAGCTACTACGGCATTGACTATTTGATTCCCCCCACCAAAGGTAAGAGACGGTGTTTCATCTACTACTTTAGTGAGTGCTCTCAATGCTTTATTCCGTGTCCACTCCACTTTACGATTTTGATTCTCTCGTTGCTCTGCTATATACTCTTGTACGATAGGTAGATGGATTACTCTATGACCTCCTGCTGACTTGTTCTCCCTTGTCCAATTCTTACAAGCATACCCAGCTTTCTCATAGCATTCATAGAGCTTGTATCCTAGTAGGAAATAGTCAGCCACAGCCTTCTGTCTTGCTGATAAAGTCGTACGTTGTCTCGTGTACACTCTCTTCTCTTTCACTTGCTTAACATCACTAACAACCTCATTGGAATCCTTAGGTTTTCTACCTCTTTTCTTCCCTTTGTATTCCTTTTTTTCTTCACTCATAACTCTATATCCTTTCTAGCTAAAGTGTCTAGTTTTTCTTTAATTATAATGTGTACTTATAAATTTGTAAAGTATTGCTTATAAGTGTTATATTTTTGTTATAAAAATAATAGTACTTATAGCTAGTGTGTTTATTGTTATTACTACTAGTTATGAGTACTATTGTTATATGTATTATTTTGTTATTTTTTAGTGTTTATTTTATGTGTTAGTTTTATTAGCAATTATTTCTAATTCTATAGTATATTTTTTTATTGTATCTAGTGTTTCTTTTTATCTTTCCTATAGCTTTAACCACCCGCGATTTTTTATATTCTTTTTGCTCAAACTCTTCCTGCCTTTCCTCTAACTGTTCCACTAGTTTTTGTAAAGGTTCTAGACCGTCTAATGGATACCCTGTATACTCCAACATTTACTAATCTTCCTTTTTGATTAGTTTCTTTACTTTGAATCTTTGGTTATATCTTTTCAAGCATGTACTTCCCATTCCGGCTTCTCGCGATTTTTTACTTTTTAGAGGTCTATTACACATTCTACATCTAGGGATTGGTTTATCTTGCTCTTTCATCAACTACCCTCCTCTACATATAGTACTACTACAATATCATTTAGATGTATCACATCTAATACGTGGTAGGCATTGTACATTTTAGCTATCATAGCACCTATGCCTTGTATAACATTAAACTCAGCTGCTTTTATGTTGGGCTTATTCACGGGCTTATCTCTTTCTACTACCGCTTCTAGTTCTCTAATAGACATTGCTACTTTATTCATGATGTACCCTCCCATATTTTTCTTCTTAGATACTCTACGATTGTTTCTCTTCGCATTGGCTCTTTTTTAGTATAGTACTCACAAACCTCTGCCGATGATTCCGTACATACAAACTCCATTAGATCATCTGATAACACTATACATGTCTTTTTTGCCAACCCTCTTCCCACACAATGTGTACAAGTATCACATTTCATAAGCTACACCTCCTCATATAGTTTACAGCTTAATGCACTATATCTACTACATGGGTAGTTAGTTTTGGTGCAAATGTAACCACACTCATTATGAGAACCGTGTATACACTTTAAGCAGTTAACACTATTAGGATTAGATTTACAAGCACTCTCATGCTTATCTACTATTTTTTTACTCTTGTATGTTTTTCCACAATATTCACATACCCACATTAATGCTTGATGTGCCATCTATATTCTCCTCTCTACTCTGTTTCTATACTTCTTTCTTACTCTTGCTTTCTTTGCATTCCACATTAGATGATACTCTTTAGCGGTACATTCAGACTCCCATTCTCTTAGTGATCCTATGCTACAATCAGAGAAGACTCCGCGCATTTTTACACACCTACGCTCGACTGCACACATATGTGCACTATGAGCATAATGCTTACTTGAAGGTTTGGGAATACCTAATAGTTTTAATGAATTCATATGCGCCCATTTATTAAATACTCTCATTAATTTCCCTCCTTTTGAAGAATAATACATCTTCATTTTCTATTAAGTTTTGAATTGTCCTTATCGCACTACCGCTTAGTCTTGCATAGAACCCTGTATTCATGCCAGTTTCAAGGTTTTCCAATAAAACTGTGAAATCTACTGCATATATTTCCTCTTTCTTTAGTAGTCGTGCCATTACTTCCCCCGATGGTATTATTTCATAATTTTTCATTTTTTAGCTCCTACATCATCACATTAACTACTACATAGTCAAGTGAGTTCTCTACTAATATTTTACCTGTTTTTATTCCTACTTCTGTTTTTCTAATTACCTTTAAGGCTCTTACCAACTCTTCTAGATTGTATCCGCCGATATTCTCTTTTGCTTTCTTTATCTGCCAACCCGTGAGTCCTGTTCGGATTGATGCATCTTTTGTATTATTCCCTAAACTTTGCACCATGAGCATATTTCGGAATGCTGAGTATAGCAAGGATAATATTGCAAGTTCATTCTCGCCCTTTAACTTTACTTGTTCTAGTAATGTCTTTGTCTTTTCCGGACTACCATAAGCTACGGCATCTATTAGTTTGAATAACACATCTCCGATAGGTTGATGAATTGTTCCTTGCTCTAGTAGTCTATTAAATGACTCCTCATGTGTGAAGCTATGCACCTTAGAATAAGTCTTTATCTTATCTGACTCTAATAATATTAAGTTGTAATTGCTTTGACACAACTCTATCAATCGATCCACGGATTTTAGCTTCGGCATATCTTTCTTTATGTACTTAGCTAACACATCATCACTTAGCTTTTCAAAGTTCACAGCTGTATCAAGCTCTTTTTTATAAAACTTTGACCTCTTATCTAAATTTGTAAACTTTAATATCAACACATGCTTACTTTTGCTCATTCTACCTTTTACTAGTTCCCATGCTTTTTCATCTTTTGTGTAGCCAATATCATCGGTAACTACAAACAGTTTCTTGTCGTTTGTCAGTCCTTTTTTTGATGCTAATCTCAGTGCATCTGCGACACTATCACATATGTTAAGTTGATAGCCTAAGCCCTCTATCTTCTTTTGATAAATGTTGAGTACTGCTATCTCTTCGCCCACCCAAACATTATAAGGATTTAGCTTATTCTCTTTTATCTCTTTCATGAGGTCAATTAGTGGTTTCATCTTTTAGCACCTCCCTAACATTTAATAACCACATGTCTACTGTGCTATCTTTCTTTATTCCGGCTCTAGCTAAATGATTCAATGCTTCACAGGTACATGTGTAAAGTCTACTTAGTTGGGTCACAGATAAGTCAGAATCTTGTACTAGTTTTATTTGAGTTGTGCTGATAAATAGCTTTGGATCATAACCCTCCGAATCCTCTTTCAATTTTAGCTTTTCTAAAATTCGGAATGTTTCGACACCTTTCATGGATTTTAGATTGCTTGCTATGTATTCACACCAGTCAATAAATGCTTTGAACGCATCTTCCTTGCCTACCCAATCTCTCACATCTTGTGGAGTATTGCACCATATGAGCATTAGCTCATTACTTGTTAATTCTTCTAAATCTTGCCTAAAATAGAATTGCATAGCTAATTCTGTACTTCTACTTCTAATAGTCTCTAAGGTGTTATCTCTTGATTCACAACAGATAATAAAGTATGCTTTATTAGGTGGTTCTTCTGTTATCTTTAGGATTGCATTATTCGCAGCTGTACTCATATTATCCCCATCTTCAAAGATGTATATGGTTGTTTTAGCTACAGTGTATGATGCTTTGATAACTTCTCTTACTTCATCTACCGACTTACCTACGATTACAGGTTGGGCTGCTATAGAGTTAGCTACTACTTTTGCTAACTCTAATCTTTCCCCCGCCCCACTAATTAATATAAACCTCGGAGTGTTTCTTTTCATTCTCCACCTTTTAATAGTTTCTATATGATCCTCTTGTCCAATCATCCTAAAGCACCTCCAACGTCCGCCACTAATACATGGATCGCATCTAATACTGCTTGCATCCTTCTTATGGTTTTCTTAGCATTTTCTAATTCCGTCCGCATTCTAGCCTCTTCAACCTCCATCCTATGCAGCTCTGTTTTTAACCTATACACCTCACACTTATGTTTTTCCTCTACATCTTTAAACATTTCTTTTAAACGTGTTAGCTCCAATGTTTTATCTTCAACCACACACTCACTCATTTCGGCACCTCTTTCCAATCTACGACTAATGTTAAATTCCAATTATCATACGCTCCACTACAACTCAGATATGCAGGAAATCCTCTCCCTAAATCACTAGGGCTTCTGTGGAAGTATGGGTTATAAGCCCTATTCTTTACTTCCACATCAACTACTCCTACAGCGAGTTTAATGGCATCTAATACTTGTAGTGTTGTCATACCTTTTGTAATTTCATAATTTACACTTGTAGTACTATCTGGATTATACGACACACTCAATAATTCAAACGTATCAGAATCTATCTCATGTAGTCTTAGCATTTTGCTATGTTTTTCACTCATTTATTACCTCCTTGCTAAAATCATAGCTTGAATCACATACAATGGGTTACTATCCCACTTGATAGTACTCTGTATCAACAATACAAAGTCTAATATATCTAGTAGGTCTTGTGAGTCGTACTCTTGCAACTTAGTTTCTACTTCAAGTATCGGTGGTATTTGCAAATAATCAAAGCTATTAAATAGCTTAAACTTGCAACAATCTGTCACTAAATTTACAAAAGAATTTATGAAGTTCTTTAAGTCTCTTCCTGCTCTATACTCATTCTCTACTAACTCAATTGCACCACTAGCTTCTTTCATTATCAAATAGTCTAATAATGATAGTTGAGCGTTATAATCCGATGCTCCTAGTATTTTAGCTGCACCCTCTACTGTTAGGTTATCATTAAGGGATAGACACTTATCTAACATAGTAATAGCATCACGCATCCCCCCATTTGATAATTTTGCTATAAACTTAATAGCGTCCGGTTCATATACAAAGCCTCTCTTCTCTTCCCTTAAAATGTATGTAAGCCGCTCCTCAATAATATCCGTTGGAATCTTGCTAAAATTGTATCTTTGTACCCTACTAATAATTGTAGCGGGTATCTTTTGTGGATCGGTTGTTGCCATGATAAAGATTGCATATTTAGGTGGTTCTTCTAGTATCTTTAACATAGCATTCCAAGCTCCTGTAGACATCATATGGACTTCGTCGAGTATATAAACCTTATACTCAGAGTCTAGTGATTTTTGCTTTGCAGATTCAATAATTCCCCTTACGTTCTCAACCCCGTTGTTTGATGCCGCATCTATTTCAATAATGCTACCCGTTCCTCCATTAATATCGTTTCCGAATATCCTAGCAGCTGTTGTTTTTCCACAGCCGGCTGGTCCACAAAATAAATAGCTATGTTGAAAGGTTTTAGTCCTTATTTGTTCCTCTAATATGGTTGTAATTGCTTCTTGACTACACACATCTTTGAATGTTTTTGGTCTATATTTTACCGCTAATGCTTTACGTGCCAATGTTTTATCCCTCCTTTAATAACCTGTTTTTAATCTTTCAAAGTTTACTTTGTTTTTTCGCTTATACTCTGTGTATATAGCTTCTACACTAAAACCTAAATCACCGCTTAATACTAATAATCCAACGAGCATAATATCTATGTCGGTGCTAATCAACCATTGATAGCAAGTTAGTGCCTTTGTGTGGACATTATTCATTGGATCACTCATTGACTTAGCTTCTAATATATCCCTACTACCATCATAACAGTCATTTAATAACTTCGTGGCTGACTTCGACACCTCGTCAAAATCAAAATGATTCCAAGTGCTAAGTACAAAGTGCCAAATGTCTACAAGTTCCTCTAGTACTCTTTGGTTATTAACCTCTCCTACTGTTTCTTTCCACCAACACCATGTTGGCTTTAGCACATGATTTAATTCCCCAATCTCATCAAATATCGCAATAATGCATTTTGTGTGGTCAAACTCGACTCCTTTTGCTTCATAGATAGCTTTGTCTAATGTAGCTTGCATTTCCATCATTTCTTTAATCATTTCTAAATCTTTCATTTGTTTTAAATCCTCCTTTTTTAATAAACTCCTAATACATATTTTCTGTAATCATCAGAACCACAGAAGTCGAAGAACTCTTGTGCTTTTTCTTCGGTTTCAAAATAAGTAACTTCGTCCACAGTAATATGACTTGTATCAATTATTTCTATTTCGTCAAGAATATCATATCTTATATAATATTTATGTATACCCAACTTTTTCCACTCTTCTTTGCTAAAAACCTTAGACAACTCCATTTTCTTTTTCTCGATTTCGACTGCTCTTTCAGCTTCTGATTCTGTTTTAAATACATTGTTTGTTAGCAATCTAGTTTTATCTGTATCATCATTACAAAAAGATGCTCTACCACATGTTAATCCTCTCATTACACTCTCTCTAACAAAATAATATATATCGTTTTTTTCAGGAATATATATGCCATCTTCCTTTTCAACAACTTCTTCTTTCTCTCCCAAAGATTCGTTATAAGCCTTGATGCAAGCTTTGGCTTTTTTGATGTATTCTTTGGCATTTCTATTGTTATGAAATACAATCCGTGCAATCCTATAATCTTCTTCTTTATTTACTCCCCTGATTAGCAAAGAAGTGCCATCATCTATCGCCGGATAACCCCTAGATATTATTCTAAATCCATTCAATTGGTATTTTAGCTCACCACCTCTAGTCGATTCATCCTGTTGAATCACTTTCATAAATACTGTTTCATCAATTCTTCTAAATTTTACTTTTAGTTTTTCCATCTTATTCTCCTTTCTACATACACTGTCTAGATAATGCTTCTCTTATTCTGTCAAGCTCTTTATAGCTGAAATCTTCTTGACCTCTCATATGTTTCTCTTTAAGGTTATAGTAACAGATTTCTAAATACTCTAAGTCATGTTCTTTGAATCTATACTGCCCCTCATATGATGTACGATTATATAATTCTGATATAGCGGTCTCGATCTTAAGTTTACTAGGATTTAGGTCTAATTCAAAGTACTTCACTAAATTATCCCACTTTACCACTTTATATCCTCTACTCCGCATTTCCGCGAGTACACTTATTGTGTATGATCCTAAATATTCTTTTGGGTAGTCATAAATGTAATTTATCAGGATATGCTTATCTTGCTTAGCAAATATTGAGTTTAGTTCTCGCCACTGTGCTATGAGTTGAGTTCTCGGCAGAAATTTTATTAAATCAATGTGCCATAGTCTCATTTTCCTCAACCTCCTCCACTTTTTCTACTTTTCCCATCAATACGTAGGCACACATTCTAGCTTCTTCTAGCTCATTTTCATTATAAAAGTACTCATCCCCATGTATTGTAGTCACTTTATATCTCATATTAACCTCCTTTTACTTATAGTAACACACACTTGTTAACTTGTAAATAACTTTCTTAGAAACTTTCTCTAAGTAATTCCACATACTCTTCAAACTGTTTTTCACTTAATACAAAGTAGTCATCTCCCGTGGGTTCAAACCGAAAGGCTAATGCGTGTCTACTTTTTCCCTGTTCATATGCCTGCTCTTTTGCTTTATCTAACCACTCTTTTTTGATGCTAAAACTAATCTTTTCTTTCGTTGTGGTTTTAGCTTCTATCAACATTTCATCTAGCAAAATGTCACCTGCACCGAATTTTGTTCCACCCGAATTGCTCGGTAACTTACCTCCAAACTTTCTAGCTATGTACTTCTCCTGTAATAAACTAGCTTCTTTTCCTACCATGTCCTACCCTCCGATTTCTCTTTCTTCTTTCTTCCCTCTTTGCTTCTAAGTTTCCTAAAAATGCAATAATTCCTAACCATGCTACACAAACTGCTATTCCTATAACACACTCAATCTGCTTATTTCCATAAGCGTCCTCGATCCCACATGCAAATACCAACATTCCGATAAAAGCTAACCCTGTTAGGAATACTATCGCTCTTTCAATTATTTTTTCAAACATCTCTGTTCCTCCTCATTATTCTTTATTAATCTCCAAGCTATTTTCTTAATCTGATTGCTATACTTAAAATGGAATCCTGTATTAGCATCAAAGTCTTTTAGCTCTTTGTGATATAGCACTAATTTAGCTACTTGTGTGTGCTCTCTTTGTAACTCTACAAGTTCTTTCGCCCACTCATCCCATTGCTTGTCGCTTACTAGGTTTTTGTTTAAATTATAGTAGATATAGCTATGTACTAATATCTGCATTCTTCGACGTTGTATTAGTGCTGCTATTTTATTTGTGTAAGTTATGTCTTTTGGTGCTTTTTTGAGTAGTGCCATTAAATCTCCTCACTTTCTGTAATTGCTGATTTAATTACCCACCCTGTCCACGTAACTTGTGATAGCTTTCCTCTAACTAATTCTAGTTGAGCTAATAACTCTTCCTCTGTGTCAAATGGGTTAATTCCGGCATGTGATCCGCACTCTGAACCAAGTCCATATAACATACTAACAGGGTTAGTTAGTTCTCTTCCACACCTCATACAATGAGTAGCTTTACTATTTAGGAATCCCCTTAAGTTCATCTTGAACATTCCTCTTGTTTCTCCTATTACTTCGCCTTCCATTTCTACAAAAGGCATAGGTACACCATTATTATACTTATCCATGAAGTCAAATGACGGTGTTGATGGTTTTGTCATGTACTTCTTTACCTTTATTCTATAAGTACCCTCTGAGCTTGTTATTTCGCCTGTATTTACGTTTTTAGGACTATCGGCTTGTATTTCTTCACTTGTATCAGATATTGCGTTTAGAATTAGCTTGAATGGCTTGCCTATCTCTAAGTCATACTCATTAGAGATAGGTCTTTTTAGATTTTCAAAAAATGTTTTCATATGCTACCCCTTTGACCAATAACCATATAGACTCTTATTGCCGGAATCCCACGTGTCATAGTAGTTACCACACTTCACTCCGACTAAGTGGTTTGCTACAACTAAAACACAAGTGAGCTCCTTGTTACCCTTTGCAAACGAGCTAACCGTAGGGCGTTTACTACCCTTTTTATTACTGATTCCTGTGTAAGTAAAACCATTATTCTTCAACCACGTTTGATAAGCTGCCTTACTATTAGGCATACACTGCTCATATCTAGCAATCTCCACCAACTCATCAAAAACATCTATCCAATTTTTATCAGAAACTAGACACATTGACCTTATTACACAATCCCCAAAGTTATCTTTTAAATCCTTTTTATTTGGCTGATAGTATTTATACATGTCTACACTCCTTCTCTATCTTTTTTATCTCCTCCTCAACCTGTCTAAGCTCTTTCATTATAAGGTTACTTAGTGTTAAGTTTTTACTTGACTGAAATCTCTTTAGTAATGTGTGCTGCTCCACCCTTAAGGCACTTAATGTCTTATTCATCAATAGTCACCTCATTCTCTTCGCAAGCTATGCAAAACATATCGTTATTGATTAGTTTTGCTGAGTCTAAAACCTTGTCTAGTTGTTGCTTTGTTAGTAGTGGGATTATGTCTTTGAGTAGTGCTGACCTCTCATAACTATCGAATAGGTTGGAAACACCCCTTAATACCTCAATTTTCTCTGATCTTGTCAAACCGTAACACCCCCTTAAATCAAACCATTGTCTTTCAGCTCTTCATGTGCCCACCTATAATTCCAATACTGTGGTGCCCACAAATCATCTTTTTCATTTTCATAATCATTCTTAAAGTACTCAATAACCCTATCCGCTGCTTGACCATAAGTCATTCTGGTATTTTCCATTAACTGAATTACCTGTTTTGTAAAATATTTCATATTTTTATCTCCTTTTTTATGTGTTTCTTAATTTCTTACACTTATAGTAACACATAAAACAGTACTTGTAAAGTATTATTTTTAAAAAACCTAGAATTATTTTTTAGATAACTCTAGGCTCTTTGTTTATTCCTTTATGATATGCTCGTCAATGTCGGCTACAATAGCATCTAATAGTTTTTTGTCATTTGCTAAATGCTCATGCATTTTAGCTTTACCTTGTAACTTTAAATCAACACCATAATCCGTAATCTTAAACCATGCCCCACTCATATCTATGTACCCCGCTTTCACGGCTAAGTCAATTATATCTGATATATAATCTATCCCTGTATCATAATTTAATGAGCATGTTCCTAGTCTTCGATTACTCTTAAATGCTTTTGATTTCTCTAAGTATACTTCTATCTTATTGCCCGCCGGATCTTCCGCACTCTTTTTTAGTTCATTTCCTTTTTCATCTATAAATGAACCCTTTCTAACTAAGTATCTAACTGTGGCTGTGTGTTTCCACATTCTACCACCCGGAGTCTTAACCCCACCCCAAGTACTTTTTAAATCATCTCTCAATTGATTAATGCCTATAAAGCTACAATCGTTCCTACTTAGGATTGGTGTGAGCTTTCTGCAAAACTTACTTAGTGCTTGGGATATTCCCGCGTATGTGGCGTCCTCAATTGCCTTGTCATTTTCACCTTTCGGCACCATACATGCCAAGCTATCTAATATACATAAACTGATTTCTCCTGTAGCTAATAAGTTTAGTATATTTTGGAATATCTCTTCGGCAGCTTGTGTCTCCGGCTTATAGTAAATAAGTGTATCCGGATTTACTCCTAGTTTGATTGCCCAAGGTTTTTCAAACGTACATTCTATATCTACAAATAGTACTTTTCTATCCGGATATTGCTTTTGAGCATTTCCACATAAGTCTAATGATAGTGTAGTTTTACCACTATTCTCAGCCCCCGCCATTTCTATTGCTCTTTTCATTGGGATTCCACCATAGCTCATATAGTTTAGCTTTGGAGAACTAAACTTGATTCTATCTAATTCCGTGTATTCCACACCAATTCCAATCGAACCTGAGTTAAAACTTTTGTTCATCTTTTTTAGTATATCATCTAGTTTCTCCGCCATCCTCTTTCTCCTTTAGCATTACTTTATTTCCCGCTTTTACAAATAGTTCCGCATATTTAAAGCAATGCTTACAGCATCCGATTAAGTTCCCATCCTCATTAAATTGTAGTCTACCGTCTGTATCTACAGGATTTCCACAGTAGATACAAGCAGTTTTCTCTTGATTACATGCCATCTAATTCCTCCAATGTTAAGTCAAAAAACTTTCTACTCGCTAAATAATCACATAGATGTACGAATTTAACCAGTTCACTATATTTTACTGTTCTTGAGTGTAGGTCATAATTCTTATCCCACTGCCCCATATGCCCTCTCATAGCATCTATAATGTCATCATAGACAACTTTTCCCTTTATGTTATCTTCCATGCTATCTATTACTACTTGTAAGCCATTGGCAGCCACATCGGCATGATCCTTTGTAGTGTACTTACTCCCCTTATCCCCATGCTTGATTGTGTCGTGTAACATGATTGCTACAAATGCATGCTCTCGGTCAATATGCTTGTAACAAGTTAGATTTAATAACTCTTCTGCTACTAATAAAGCCATTTTTGTGTGCCTTAGTAACCCACCTTTACCTAAACTTAATTTAGGGTGGTACTTCCCAGTGCTACTAGCAGCTACTTCCCAAAAGTATTCAGGTACGATTTCTTCAAAGTACTTACACACCACATCATATAGTACTTTATCTTCGACCTGTATAGGTGTAAGCCATCTTTTAAATTCTTTTTTATATTGCATATTTTGCACTCCAATCTAATTAAATTTGTTATTACTAATCTCTAGTTCCGTCATTCTTCTACTAATTACTTTCTTTACAGAGTTTAGTAGTTCTTTTGCGGTGTCGATTCTATCTGACACTCTTTTGCTTGCTAATACATACAATGCTTTTATTAACGCTTCATCTCTTGTAGCTTCTTCTGCTTGTGCTTGTTTTGCTGCTACTGTTCCATCTGCCTTTGCCTTGTGCTCATTTAGCTTTTCTTTTTCTACTAGTTTTGCTAAGTACTCTGATGTGATTATTTTTTCTGATAATGTGATTGTTCCGTATAGTAATAGTGGAATGTTCATTACCCAATTATTCAAATCTTCATCTAAAATATCATCATCTCCACACATGATAGAATCTATTTGACCTATGTACTCATCTAACTCTTTTGTGCAATT
The DNA here is from genome assembly GCA_964369855.1 of uncultured Treponemataceae bacterium. Classification (GTDB taxonomy): domain Bacteria; phylum Spirochaetota; class Spirochaetia; order Treponematales; family Treponemataceae; genus CAYJFX01. The sequence continues at coordinate 34,149 of CAYJGO010000004.1, forward strand.
CACAACTACTTGTTTCACTAGTAAATCTAAGTTATCGGCACTCTCATCAAACTTTTTTAGTGTATCCTTAAATGTATCATTCAATGTCCATCAACTCCTTATAGTGTCTTCTCCCATACTCACAGATTAACATAGCTTCTGCCATTCCATCACTATCTGTGGTGCATCTGCCTGTTCTTCTCAAATTTAATAAGGGGAATAGCTCTTTGCATTTTTCTATACTTGCTTTTTTGTCTTTCCCTATTAGGTCAAATTCTTTCTTCCACTTTTGAGGTGTCACTTGTACAAATGGTATGTTTAATGCTCCTAATACACCGGCTATAAATCCTACATTTGTTCCGAACTTAAATGCTCCTACGTGTCCATCTGTTGGC
>CAYJGO010000005.1:0-32654 GCA_964369855.1 uncultured Treponemataceae bacterium
TCTCTATTTAAATAATAGTTAAAATATGCAATAAGCATTTCTGGATTATCTGGAGAAGCTTTTTCCCACTTAGATAAAATTGTTTTAGCTTCTTTAAAATCTTTAGCTTGAAACGCAGAAATAAAATCACTAGAGTAATCTGTTGCAAAGGTAGTACCGAAAATTAACAAGCTTGTAATGATAACTAATATTTTTTTCATCAATATTCTCCTCTTTATAAAGCAATATCTTACACATTCTTATATACATAGTATACTAATTTAATGAGTATATAAAGTCAAGATATGAGACTATTAAAAACAAGTGTATTGTGTTATACTATATTTATGAACAGAAACACGTCACTCGAAGCTTTGGTCCTGTCGACTAAACCTATGGGTGAAAATAATAGATTAGCAACTGTACTCACACCTGATAGAGGCATACTTACAGCAGTAGTATACGGCGGGCGAAAAGGCAAATTACGCTCGTCTGTATCACCATACCACAGTGGTACGATGTGGTTATATATCGATTCTGTAAAACAATCTATAAAGATAACAGACTTTGATCCAGAAAAATGTAGAAGCGAAATAAGAAATAACTTATATAAAACCTATGCAGCTGCTCTAGCCTGTGAACTTGTTATTATGACACAGGGATTTGCAACGCATGTTGTTGATGTAAATCATTTTGAGGATTCACATGAGCTTTATATTTTAATTAATGGATTCTTAGATGGATTAGATTTTTGCTCTGAAAGTCAAGCTCGTTTAGGTACATTACGCTTTCTTTGGAGATTTTTATCACATTTAGGTGTTCAAAGTGATGTGTCAAGGTGTATGCATTGTGGAGAAAATATGATATCATGTTATTCGGTTAGCGAGCATTTATTTGTCTGTAATGATTGTTCATTTTCATCACATGATGTGACAGCATCAAGAGACATTGCTTTAAGCTCTGAAAGTATAGAGTATTTACAGTCAATTATGGATTTACACCCAAAAGATGTTCGCTCCTTACATTTATCGATACAGAGTGTACAAGAAATACATGAGTTGTTATTTTTTTTAATTCAACAAACTGTACCCTCAAAATTAAAAACATTAGATGCTGGAAAAGGAATACTATGAGCAATTGGAAAAAAAGAGATGTTTCACCACAAGCAGTAAAAGAACTTTGTGACCGTTATGATTGTGATCAACTAACGGCTTCAATTTTTCTTCGTCGAAATATTGTGAGCGGTGATGATATATTATTTTACATGGAAGATGATAAAAGGTATTTGAATAATCCCTTTTTATTTAATTCTATGGAAGATGCTGTTGATAGAATAAAGCAAGCAAAAGATGAAGGCGAAAAAGTACTCATCTTTGGAGATTCTGATGTTGACGGTATTACTGCAACAACACTATTATATACATATCTAGAACAGGAAGGTATAGATGTTGAGTGGAAGTTGCCAGGCGGAGACGATCCATACGGTCTAACCATTAAAGCAATTGATGATTTTTCAAAAAATTACGGTTCCCTGATAATTACAGTAGACTGTGGTATCTCAAACAATCAGGAAGTATCGTATGCTTCAAGTCTTGGTATTGATGTAATTATTGTAGATCATCACACACCTCCTGAGGTATTGCCTTCTCCGAGTATAATAATTGACCCTAAAATTGAAGGATGTGGGTATCCTTTTTCTGATATAAGCGGTTGCACAGTTGCTTATAAATTAGTGAGTGCACTACGCTTCTCCCAGTTTGAATTATACAAGCAGCAGCTATGCCTGCTTAATATACGACCGGTCAATGAAGCATATGTAATTGAAGCTGTAAAAATTGTGAATTTAGTTGAAATAGAACGAATAACTGAAACAATTATTCCAGACATGTTAACAATAAATCAAACACGACTCCCACAATTTTTACAAGGGCAACAAATTTTATGTTGGGATGAACCACTACAAGTAAAACAACTTGCCAAAATTTTTGGTAAAGGCGACTTAATTAATATGCTTGACATCAGAAATGAGATATCTCAAGCAATGCCGTCATTAGCAAATATAAGCTTACTGCGTCTAAAAAATATGTCTAAACTTGCAAAGTATAGCGATGGTCCATCAGATGAACTTGATGCTTTTTTTAATTTGTTTATTACATTTGCAAGCAAGCAAAATGCAAACAAAAAAGATGCAGAGCAAGATCTTTTAGATCTACAACTTGTTACTCTATCAACTATGGCTGATATCATGCCTCTTAAAAAAGAAAATAGAATTCTAGTAAAACAAGGATTAGCATCAATAAAAGCAGGCCCCATACGATCAGGGCTTAGTGATTTGATGAATAGACTTGATTTGATAGGAAAACCCTTAACGGCAACTACAATATCGTGGGTTGTTAATCCAGTGCTAAATGCTTCTGGAAGATTAGGAAAACCAGAGCTAGCTGTTGAGCTTTTTACTACAAAAGATCCTCAGCTCAAACAAACACTTACTGAATCAATTATTAACCTCAACTTAGAAAGAAAAAAGTTGGAAAATGATGCAATTCTATTTTGTGAAAAACAAGCATATGACAGCCTGGAACAATTTAATAATAAGATAGTTTTAGTTGCAAATGAAAAAATACATCATGGTGTTACAGGCCTAGTTGCTAATAGATTAGCGAAAATTCATAAAGTACCCGCAATTGCAATTACATTTTTAGAAGACGGCAGTGCTGTTGGTTCTGTTCGTTCTTCTTGTGGGTTTGAAGTATTAAACATTCTACATACATGCTCTGACTTATTTAATAATTATGGAGGACATGCTTTTGCTGCTGGGTTTAGCTTTAATAAAGAAAAGCTAGATCAAGTCCTTAGTAAAATCGAATTATATTCGTCGTATATGGAATTACCTACAAATACAAATGATGAGATTCACATTGATGCTGAACTCCCACATGACTATATGACTCCTGAAACACAGATGATAGTTACACGGTTTGAACCGTTTGGAGCAGAAAACCCACCAATAACTTTTTTATGCAAAAATGTAAGAATTGTTGATGCTAGTATAATGGGTAAAACTGAAAAAATGCATTTAAAATTAATTTTAGATTGCACCAAACATAAGTGGCCCGCAATTTTTTGGGGAGAAGCAGAACGCTTAAATCGCGATTTCTCCGTTGGTGATACTATAGATATTGTATTTAACATAGAAGAGAGCACCTTCAATGGAGTTACAACACAACAATTAATATTAAAGGATTGTTTTAAATCTTAATATTTATTAATAAAGTGATAAGAGGAGATAAAAATGAGATTAAAGTTATATATTATAACAATTGTTTTTGTATGTATTTTTGCACCTATGCATTCATTAGAAGGTGTTTCGATTACATACAACGAAAGTGTTCAATCAGGTGATGTTGTAATTGTAAATGTTACATTAGAAAATTCTAAGGACTTTTCAGCCACAGTTAAACTGTATGAAAGAGCAATTGAAGATTCATTATTGACAATTGATTTTTATAAAATTAATTCACGGGTATATTCTGTAATTGTACCATTTTCAGCGTGGTATGAAGGTGGTAATTTTTATTTAGACTTGCAATATAAATATGGTAATAATTCAGAAAATAAAACTCTACCTTTAACATTTACAAAAAAAGAATTTATCGAAGAAACCATATATTTAGATGCACGAAATACAGCCGTAAAGACAGATACTTCAACACAAAGGGCAGTACAAATTGATGTTCTCAACGAATTATTAGCAACAACAAATGAAGATGGAATATACCATACTGGAACGTTTCTGCATCCCGTAAAAAGTGTGTATTATACATCGTATTTTGGTGATAAACGAAACTACGAATATGCAGATGGTGGTTCTTCAGTTGGAATGCACTATGGGCTAGATTATAGAGCACCAATAGGCACTCCTGTTTACGCTTGTGGTGATGGCAAAGTTGTTATGGCTACAATGAGAAACTCTTCAGGAAATTCTGTAGTAATTGAACACTTACCAGGTTTTTATAGCCTATATTACCACCTAGATTCAATGACGGTAGAAGTGGGACAGATAATTAAACAAGGTGAACAATTAGGTGAAGCTGGAAAAACCGGCCTTGCAACTGGGCCTCACGTTCACTGGGAAATTCGCGTACAAAGTAGGCCTGTGGACCCTGCCTTTTTCTTAAAGAATCCACTAGTGTCTGATTGACACAAAGTTTACCTGATCATAATCGATATTAATACAACGAGGAGTTTCTTATTAAATTAATTTTAGAAATTCTTTTTCGTTAATAATTGGTACTCCAAGCTCTATTGCTTTTTTATTTTTAGAAGAGCCAGAGCTGGTATCATTTGTTACTAAATAACTCAAACCTTTTACAACAGAACTCTTTGTGCTTCCCCCAGATTCTTTAACAAGCGCCTCAGCAGCACTTCGTTTCATTGTATAAAGCTCTCCTGTAAAGCAAAATGAAAGGCCTGCAAGTTTTGCATTTTCTTTATCCATAGTTTTTATCATTATAGTTTTTTGTGTAAGACTTAGCATTTCTTCTCTACAATCAGCGAGGCCTGCAATAAGTGTTCTAGCGGTTATTTCTGCAAAGCCTGAAACGTTTGCAATGGAGCTTTCACTGGCATTTAGAAGCTTTTCTAGTGTATCAAAACCTGCATCAACTAATTTTTCAACTAAGGTTTCACCTATTCCCTCAATGTCAAAACCTGCAATAAATTTGGCAAGGCTTATGTTTGTTCTCGCCTGAATGGACGCAATGATTTTATGTGCGCTTTTTTCGCCGAGGCCTTCTAAGTTGGCAATTTCGTCTATGGTTAGTGAATATATATCAGTAATAGATGTTAGCCTTTTTGCTTCATACAACCTTTTAATGAGGGTTACACCAAAGTCTCGAATATCAAGAACACTCACCCACTTTTCTATTCGGTGATGAATACGTTTTTCGCAAGTTACATTAGGACATAAAAGTCTCGTTCCTTCGTCTACAATTTTTGTTCCACATGTTTCACATTCTACTGGAAAACCTATTTCGCTTGTGCTTGAAAACAAAGACATATCATCATTATCGGTATTAATAACACGCTCAATTTTTGGAATAATTTCACCACGCTTTGTAACAACCACATGGCTTCCAATTTTTACACCAAGGTTTCTAATGGTATTAGGATTTACTAAACTTGCTCTTTGAACCCTAGTGCCTGCAAGTTCTACCATATCAAACTCTGCAATTGGTGTGTAAGTAGCTCCTGACTCACTCCATATAACATTTCTCAAAATACTAATTGCTTCTTCTAAACTAAACTTAAAGGCAATTTGTTTTTCTGGGCGGGCCCGTTTTGCATCCATATAGTCAATAACTAAACCTTTAACTACAAGGCCGTCTATGTCATAATTAAGCGTTTTTCGAAGCTCTGTTACTTCTTCTCGATAGCTTACAACATCGCATACCGTTTTGCAAAGCTTTACTTCGCTTGTCGCAAAGCCCTGTTTTGAAAGCCAAGTCATTTTTTCACTTTCATCACTAAAAGGTATTTCTTCCAAATTGTAAGATATGGACTTTGTGTTTATAGGATTGTGAGAAAACCATGCGTCATAACACATAATTTGTAAGTGTTCACTACCCTCACCATCTTTTCTTTTCATTAAGCCATTAGCAGCATTTCTACAGTTTGCCTTATCGGGAAAGTATGTTGTGTGTACGTCCTTTGTCATTATTACTTCACCACGTACCCCTCCATATAGTGGTACACTAAGCTTTTCAACAAAGCCCTTCATTTTTCGAACATTGCGGCTTATATCATCGCCAATGGTACCGTCTCCTCGAGTGACTGCCTTTGCAAATACACCGTTTTCATATTGTAGTTCAAGACTTGCGCCATCTAATTTATATTCTACAAGGTACTCTGAAAAGCTCATTTTTTTTGCCCATACGGCAAACTCATCTTCATTTGCAGCCTTTTCTTGGCTTCCCATAGGAATGACATGTTGAGCTTTTTCAAAAGTGCCAGAAGGTATTGCAGAGAATAGTTCACCTTCTTCTACATCGCTTCCAACCTTGTGTAAAACGTCGTTTTCTGGGTCGAGTACTTTTAATTCATCCCATAATATGTCAAAGTCACTATCACTTATTTCCGCTTCATCAGCATAGTATTTATGCTGATGATAGGTAATTAACTCGACTAACTCTTTAATTCTATTTTCTGTACTCATATTTACCTTACTTTTTTACAACGTATATTTCGTTAATATCTCTGTTTGCTTTTTGACCCTTTCTTTCAAAATTTGTTTGAGGTCTCCAAGAAATTTTTGGTGCATATCCACCATGAGGATTTTCTATACTTTCAACCATATAAAACTCTTCTAAGGCAAACTCAGCATAGGGTTCCCAGTCGGTTGCCATGTAAATGTATCCTCCTTGTTTTAGCTTCTCTGAAAGCATTTCAATAAATCCTTTTTTCACTAAGCGCCTTTTATGATGCTTTTTCTTTGGCCAAGGGTCTGGAAAAAAGATGTGGAAACCTGACACTGATTCGTCGTTTACCATAGACTCTAGTACATCTACAGCATCATGTTCTGCAATATAAAGGTTTGTTAGACTGTTCTCTTTAATCTCTCTTAAAACACGTCCAACACCCGCCTTGTGAACCTCTATTCCAAGATAGTTCGTATTTGGATTTTCTTTCGCTATCCCGATAGTTGCGTGCCCCATACCAAAACCAATTTCTATGATAACATCATTGGAGTTTCCAAAAAGTGTAGTAAAATCTATAACTTTATTGTCAATCGGTATGCACCATTTTTCTTTTTGTGTTTCATATTCATACTGCTGTGACTCTGTCATTCTCCCAGAACGTAGCACAAACGATCTAATTTTCTTATGAAAACTTTGTATCTTTTTAGAATCTTCAATATTTTCTACCATGTCAGCCCACCTAATCACTAATATTTTGGAGTAAATTTGTTGTATAAACAATTGCACCTTGATAGTCATCTCGTAATAAAATTTCACGGTAACTTGTAGCACTTGGGTATAAATCAAGCATTTCACTTTCAGATAAGACGTTACCATAATAAAGTGTATTTGCTAGTGCATCATGAACTGCAATTTTTTTAACGGGATAGTCATTATTATTTAGATTTTCAGGATAATCAAAGTCCGAAATTGTAAAAAAAACATCTACCTTTCTTTCTGCTAAATCAGTATAGGTAAGACGATAATTTCCCTCTAAAAAGGTAATATAACCAGCACTAGCTAAATTTGAAGAGCCAACCCACTGTTTCCCAGTTGAAGTATCATTAATTGTTTTTGGAGTAGGTATTCTCCATGTTACATTAGATTCAAGAGATGTAATATCCATTGTCTTTATTCTACTTGTGTCAGAGTTAACTTCCACATAGACTGCAAGTCGTAATTCAGGTAAAGTCTTATTAGATGAAAAATCATATAAAACCATGTGTCGTACAATGCTAATTTGCGGTGAAGTGTCCTCACATGATAAGAAAAAAAACATACTTATACACAGTGAAAATATATATAATTTTGCCATAGTTAAAATTTAAAGTTAAGGTCGATTACGCTTAAATTATTGTCTTCTAAAAGTTTAACATTAGTAGTGAATTTGACATTAACTTTTTTACATTCTTCATCTAAGTATGAAACATAATATAATCCTAAATCAGACCCAATATCCCCTTTGGGAATATCTGTATAAAAATCAATAAGATTATTACGATTTAAATTTACATATTTTTTTGAATCAATATTACTTTTTATTTCCTTAAAATTAGCATCTTTACCATAAACAGAAATTTTGACATTGTTTTCATTACCTATAGCATTCGATGCTTGACCAACTTTCCAGCTAACATAAATAAACTTCTTCCTTTTTTTTGCTTCTTCTAAAACAGCATTTCTAATCTTTGAATCCAAAAGTATAGAGCTCTTTAAATTTTCATTACCTAAGATTGTCTTTGCTATTGATAAAAAATTTGTTGTTTCTATATTTGTACATAACTCAATAAGTAGTAACGCAACATATTCAGCTATTGAACTTTTTGGTATATACTCAAAAATCACCTCTCGTACCTTAGCAATCATTTGATTAAACTCTTCGTGATTTGAAAAAAGAAGCAGCAAATACCAATTAAAATAATTCATGCGATTTAAAAATTTCTCAGTCATAAGTATATGAGATTTTTTTTCTTTTGATGTATACGTTTTGGACGATGATATTTCATCATGAACTGGTTTCAATATGTGTGAAAAAATTTTATATTTAATTTCTTGATTATCTTTAACCTTTTTTTCCAAAAGTTCATCATTGAATGATAAATTTTCATCTAAAAATTTGCTTGGATTACTACGATTATGTTTCTTAACACAATCAAAGGATAAAAGAGTTTTAGTAATTGCAGAATTGAATTGCTGATACATCTTTGAAAATATTATAATTTTAGATAAATCAACGAGTGTTGCTCGATCACTATTAAACTCTACAGCCGATACTTCAATTTTTGATACATAGTTTAATATTATTATTCTTTGTAAAATCTCTAAAGATACTTTACTTAACTCTATGCCATTTCTATCATTGCTGTCGATAAGCTTTAGGCGAACTAGTTCTTTTTTATTTTTTATAAAATAGTTTGAACCGCTTTCAGTTAAAGCAACTTTAAGAGGCAGATTGATAATACTTGACCTTGTGGATTCATTCATAATCTGTTATAATAATATCATATTATGTGTTGTTATGTCAAATATAGTTACTATCATTATGCAAAATAACCATTAAGAATGTCTATGAAATTACAACGTTTTGCTTATTGTATAATATTTTTTTTCTTTTCTCTATTGAGTGTTGCTGGTCAAGATATTTCAGTTTCACAAGCAACAAGAAAAAGTGATATTATTAGAGACAGCTTACTTAGAAATGGACTTAACCCAATTGTGCAAGAACTAGACAATAACCTTACACAAAACTATCCTTATAATATAATTCTAGAGCATCAAACACAAGATAATGCAACCGAAAAAAGTAAGCTTGTTATAGTTATTCCTCAAAATTTTGATATTAATTTATTGCCTAGTTTTATTTCATATATAAAAAAACTAACTCAACAAGAGTTTAGCTTTCCAATTGATATAGTTTTTACTGCAAATGACATACCAGTATCAACTGAAAAAGACTTTCACTCAACATACCCTTCTCATGTTGCTGCTGGTAGCACAACCTATATTAATAGTTTGAATACAAGTGTTAATGTAGCAAGTGTAATTTTGACTGCTCAAAACTTTGATGCACAAACCTTATCTTTTTCCTCTCTTTCTTTGTTTAATGAATTAGTTGAAGTAACTCCTGGCGGAAGGGCATCTGCAACAGATGGCTTAATTGCACCACTTGGTTTTTTTAAGAGTGTAATTACAAGTTTTGCTAAGTCAGGTGTACCATATTACATAGAAGGCTATTTTTTAACACTATATAGACTGAATTTTATCTCAAACAATGTAGTTCTTGGAACGTGGCTTGAAAATGATATTTCGTCAGTTGCGCTTTCTCTCAATGAATATAATGGCCAAAATATATTTCTAATGCTTGATTCGCTTTTACAAAATTTTACAAATGCTGATTTAACTAATAGTGACATAAATTATTCTTTTTTTCAATTATTTTCAAACACATATTTTATTAGCGAAGGCCTTTATTTAATTTCTTTGTTTATTTCTACAGCACTGATATTATTTCTATTTTTTTATTTTTCATTCATGAAAGGAAATCATAGGAATATTCATAGGCAGGAGTTTTCTAAATCATGGTATTTATTTCCAATTATTGTGTTTGCAACTGCCTTATTTTTACATTTATCTATCAATCATAATTCCTCATGAATATAGTTTACTATTCTTTTCGTTTGTCCTAAAAATACTTATAACAATAATATTTTTATTCCTCTTTTCGTTATTGCAGTATTATGTAAAAATACCATTAACAGGTTTTATTTATGCCTATTTACTATCAGTGAGTGCTGTAATAAATATCATAATTTTTTCACTAGTTGAAATCACTTTATTTCCGCTCTTTTTAGGGCAATATATTATTATACAAGTATCACAAAAAATAAGAAAAATTAGATATATGATTATATGCTTAATGTTAATGATAGCCCCATATATACCTTATATACTTAATTTAACACAATTAAATTACTTAGATTCTTTTGACTATATTACAAATTCAAATTTCATTAATAATTTTCTTATGGCTTGTATTTTACTACCATTTCAAATCATGATAATTAGAATTTTAATAAGATTAAAGTTATGGGGAATGAAAGTAAAAACAAATAAAACCAAAATTAGAAAGATGTTTATTAATGCATTAGGCACTTTTATATTAATAATAGTCTTCACAGTTACATTTGTAAAAATATATAATTCTACAAAGACTGAAATTACACAACAAGAACTAGAATCGATATACAAGGGTTTTAATATACAGGTTGAACAAGCAGAACAGCTTGGTTATGCATTAAACACTGTAGTAATAAACTCTAATATACAGGTGCTACGATATTATGTTGAACTTATATCAACTGATCCACTCCCAATTTTTGATGCAAACTACCCATATGATATATTATCAAAACCTTTTACTGCAGTTTTTAATTTAGATGAATACCCACCAAACCCCTTAGTTTTAACCTTTACATCGCAGGCAGATGTCGACATTATCTGTGAAATACATGCATGGGTACAAACTGATTATGGAATCAAAGAAGTTACCTTACAGCAAATACTACGAGTAATCAAATGAGTGAAAAATGTTATATTCACGTTGATTTAGACGCATTTTATGCTGCTGTAGAACAATTAGATAACCCTGCCTATCGTGGTAAGCCTTTGATTGTTGGTGGATTACCAACAGAAAAAAGAGGTGTTGTTTCTACTTGCTCCTACGAGGCGAGAGCCTATGGTATACACTCTGCAATGCCAATTGCAACAGCATATAAACTTTGTCCTGAGGCAATTTTTTTACGTGGTAGAATGAAACGATATTTAGAAAAATCAAAAGAGGTGATGTCTGTATTTAATGAGTTTTCACCTGATGTTCATCAGATTTCAGTTGATGAAGCATTTATCGATATAAGCGGCACACAAAGGTTATTTGGGGATCCTGAGCAAGTAGCACAAATGTTAAAAAAAAGAGTTTATGAAAAAACTGAATTAACTGTTTCTGTTGGTTTGGCATCCACAAAATATATAGCCAAGATTTCTTCAGGGTTAAAAAAGCCCGATGGTCTTTTTATTGTTCCCCCAGGGTATGAAGAATCTTTTATGTTGCAACTGCCAATTAAAAAGATTTGGGGTATCGGAGAAAAAACACTTACTCGATTAAAAGATGCAGGTTTTTTAACCACAAAAGATATCCATAAGGCATCTGAAAGTTTATTAAAAAGTTTGTTTGGAGAGTCCACAGGAAGCTTTTTATATAGTGCAGTGCGAGGCAATCTTGTTGAAACATTTAATGCGAGCCCTAAAAGTAAGTCTATAAGCTCAGAAACAACTTTTTCATTGGATTTAACCGAAAAATATGCTATTGAAAGTGCTTTAATAGAACTTTCTTGGGATGTAATGTTTCGCCTATTTTCAGAACAGTGGACAACAAAAACAGTTCATTTAAAAATTCGGTATGAGGATTTTAGTACTGTTAGCATTCAAGAGACTACTACTAGGAACATATCATCTGCAGATGATTTATTTATGAGAGTTAAAAGACTTTTTGAAAAAAAATATGAAAATGGTCGTGGTATACGGTTGTTGGGTATAGCAGCACAAAATTTAGAAGATTCACGACAGCCAATTCAGCAAGAATTATTTGACTTTGGAGATAAAAAAAAATTAGCAGTTGAAAAGACAGTTATAGAAATGCAAAAGAAGAATCCAAACATAACAATAAAAAAAGCGCGGCTAATGAAAAATAGTTTTCTGCTACTTTTTATTATCCTATGCTCATTCATTCGAAGCCCAAAAATATTTTCTCAAGACTTAGAAATTTTACCTGATCTTTTTAATAATTCTACATTAAATATAACAAGCCCAACTGCAATTTTTGACATTGGACCAGAAGATCAGGATGTAGAATTTTATGCACAAGGAACATGGGAAGCAAGTTTTTCAAATTTTATTAATTTTTCCAGTAGTACTAACTCATCTGAAGGTATATCATTTTCTTTTGACCCTCCAGTATTTATTCAGAAAACAGATTTAACAGTTTGGTTTTTACTCCAAAATACATGGTATTTTGAAGCAAATGTTGCTGATAATTATGATGAGAGCACAATAGCAGCTGGGTATTATGGAGCCAATTTATTAAAACATGCTCGTATAGGAAATCGGTATATTACTTTTCCCGATATTTATGGTGTTACAGATGCCGACAAGGGTGTAGGAAGTAGCAGCAACGAAGCTCCTGGTATTATGGCTAGTTGGGCTGGCGAAGATTGGAGAGCAGATTTTTTACTACGATATGATTTAACAGAGCAGATTGAAAAAACATGGGTAGGTCAAAATGAATCAAGTGAAACAATAATTAATTTAGGAAATTGGGAAAAAGGCGCTCGCTTTGTAGTTCCTGAGAACTTTGTTCAAAATATTACTGCAGTTTATATCGAATCAGATAGCTCAAATGACCTTTTATATGAAGATTCAAATGGGTTAATGTATAAAAAACTATCAAGTTCACAGTACCTACTCATTCCATCGAAGAACATGATAGTACTAAACGAGAGCACAAGTGCTGGTGTTTTAATAGAGTTCACTACTGCACCACCAGATCTTGGATCGTACAATGATTCAAGTAGCTTTCTAGGTATTACGCAACGTTGGTTTGGTTCGTATGATTTAGCTAACTATACAATACAAAATAACCCAAATAGTAGCGATGATTTTTTTACTAAAATTGATGGGAAAGATGCAATAATTTTGCAAAAAGAAAATTACTTTTCTCCTTTTTCTGATGCATCACTTTACTCGTTATCCTCATTTTCACAGGTAGACTCTGTTTCCATTTTATCAGAATCTACTAGAATATCAAGCAGTGACTATGGTGTTGTCTTATTAGATTCATCACAAATAGATATACCTGGTTTTACTAATACTGACTACTTTGATGAAAAAATGACCTATATGCAAACTTATACCCAAAATAGATCTGCAACAACAAATGATGCATCATCTCGTTTTCCCTTTGCAAATGAATTACCTCTGGTATATTTGAATCCAACTGCACAAATAAATAAAGTCCAAAATAATAGTGATCTTATCATCTCAGTTATTAATTATAATGAAACTTCAGTTTTGAACATTGGGCGTGATGCAATTATTGGATCCATTAATGTATATAGGAATGGTATAAAGGAAAACCTTTTTAGATATGATAATAATACTGGTATTGTAACGTTATCAAGTTCAGTTGGCAACTTTGACACAATAAGAATTACTTGGAGAGAAAGTACAGATTTTTCTACAAATGGCTCTTTAAGTACGGCCATCGGTTTTGAAAAGAAATTTTACGATAACTTTTCTATGAATGTTTCATCATCATTATTGTGGCCAATATTCGATTCAAATTCATTCACCGATCAAAGTTTAGATGCTAATGCATCAATTAATATTGCTTATGCAATTAATTATACAGATGAAGAAATAAAGCTTAAAAACACGCTCTCAACATCGTTTCTAAACCCAGATACAACAAATGCATATAGAATTTCTTCAATGGATGATAATATAGTTAATGATGTGTATTTAACCCAAGATGCGATATTATCACTACCTAATAATTTTACACCTACATTAAATGGTCGCCCAAATGAAGTAATTCCAAATCCACCATTAAGCTCAGGCAGCAAAGGAGAGCTTAATGTCAGCACAACACGAATCTCAGAATTTAATGGATACATTATAAGCTCTGATTGGGAAATAAATAATCAAAATGACTGGATTTCTTTTGGAATAAATTTTAATGGTGACACTAGTATGCTGGCTTCTAGTGAAACTGTTAGCTTGTGGTTAAAAACTGCTGACTTACCTACAAATTATAGAATATACTTACAATTAGGTGTAAGTGATAACGAAACTCAATTATTTGAAGCGCCTTTTGAAATCCCAACATGGGAATTAACAAGCACTAGTAGTATGGATGTAGTGGAACCTTTTAATCGAAATGATAGTGACTGGCAGAAAGTCGAAATAATGCTACAAGATGAAGATAGAGCAAAACTTGAGTTACATCAAAATGCCAGGATAATTATACAATCTGGTTCCTCTGGCATCATAGCGCAAAACACTAGTATTGGACCATTTGAAGTACGAGGGTCTACTTTTAGTAAAATACTACCCTCTAATACTAGTTTGAATTTTAAGACAGTGAAACAGGTAGATTCTAACAAGCCAGAACTGACAGAAATGAGTCGTTTTAATATTGGACAAACAAATTATGTACATCAATTTAGTTGGGATACAGGAGTTTCTCTAGAAAGTGTTAGTGCAGTTAACCATATGGATGCACTACCAATAAACTCGTATAAGCTTTTAACTTTTTTCGCCTATGTTCCAGAAATAAATGACCCAAATTCATCAATGAAATTTATTCTAGAAAGACCAACAGAGTATGGAAGTGAAACTTCAATCGAACTATATCTAAAAGAGGGTCTTTTGTCACAACTCCAAAACTCATGGAATAAAATAGAATTAGACTTGTTTTCAGAAAAACTTTATATTAATAATAACGCAGTTTCAGAGAGTATATATGATGTCATAATAATTAATACAGACATCTCACCTACAAAATTAACACTGAGTTTCTTCGGGAATGGAGAAGCATATATCGATGAAATATTTTTAAGTGAAGCAATTTGGGAGTTTGCAGCTGAAAATTTACTGGACATTGAATGGTCTTTAGAGAATTTTTCTATAAAGTCGGATGAGTTTGTATTTATTGGTAGTCCTGAGCTTACCAGTGTCGTTTCTGCTGGTATAAGCACTCCAATTAATCTAGATGAAAACACAGCACATGCAGGTTTAATAGTTGACTCAAATGCAAAAGTTGATATTTTGGGCTTTACAACAGAAGGTTCAATAATCTTTTCATCATCAAACCAAGAAACATATCTTTCAAATCAAAATGAACTCTTTTTTATTGAAAGTGCAGGACACAAAATACGCACTACCCCATTTTCAATAGTAACACAAGTGCTATCACTTGAAGAAGATTTTCGCTATGTTCCTAGTTCAAACTCAGCAACAAAGGTTGAAAATTTTCAATTGAACTTTTTACCTCTTGGTTTAAATTTAGATGTTAACATTCGAAGCGAAGGCGAACAAATACAAAACGCGTTTACTCAAGACATGATAATGAAAAGTACGTTTGAGCATGACTTTGAACAAGTACGATATTCTATTACATCAGATGCACAGTTTTTTCAAACAGGATACACAGGAAATTTACTTACATATTCATATGGCAACTCGTGGCTAGAACTATCAAAATTACAATTTTCAATTGGTAGTGAGCAAGCAAATAAAAGGGCAACAACAGTTTCTCTTGCTCAAGAGCTAAATTTTCAATCTATGGCGTTTAGTCCATCATTGCATTTAGAAGGGTCAAATATATATACCAGCCTAATAACTACCGAAATTACGTCTACTGATTTACTTAGATATTCTTTTCCATTTACGATAAATAATAATACATTTACTGCTTCATGGCTAAAAAAATCATTTTTAACAAGCGATAGTATTGATGGAGGTAATTATATTGAAGATGCAGCCTTATATATTAAAAATATACCAAGCAGATCATGGGCATATTTTACAATTCCATTCTATGATTTATTTGATAATCAGATTTCCAATAAAATGATAACATCTACAAACAATTTAGTAGATACAACAAGTACTGGCTACACAAGTGAGTATAGCTTTTCATGGCAAAGAAAAAACTTTTCAAATATCTTTGATATTATACTACCAACAAAAGCATCGGTATCCGTTTCAAGAGATATAAGAGCTACGACAATTGATTTAAGTGATATAGTTCAGTTTGCTAGTAACATTGATTTTTTAGCCTTCAACATTTTAGGACGATTTAGCGCTATAAATGCATTTTCTTGGTATGAGCAAGAAGAATTTATACAATCAATAAGACTTTCATATAGCTCCGATAAAAATGGTTTTGAAAATAAAAGGCTAGACTTATCTGGTTACAATCAGCTGACATTTTATCTAGCAAATAATGAAAGTATTCGAACGCTAATTGAAGGAAGAGTTGATACCGACTCAGAATGGGGTTTGAGTGTTGAAGGTACTTGGATGCGCAGAGGGAAAAGCAGCATTATACTTGATGGCCTCATAATTATATTTCCTTTAATAAGTGAAACTCAGCAAGGAATAGATCGAGAAAACACAATACATGCTAGCTTTACAAAACTAAATCCAGACAATGAAAGTGGTTATATTGAGCAAATCTATGGGGTAAACCATAATATTGAAGCACATGTAACCGATTTTGCAAGTATCGCAGTTGATCTCGGACTAGATATAATAATTCAAAATGAATCATTTAATATATTAAATACTATTACACTAAGTGGTAAACTACAATTTTAATGGTATGAGACTGTTTTATTCAAGAGGAGCATAATAGCCCGTCTCATCACGTCCTGACCGATTAATCAAATACACTTCGGCCTCAACGGGTAAAAACCTTGTTCCAAAATCAGTTGGTAAGCTCGACACATATGAAAATTGATATAATCCAACAGGAATAGATTGTATATCAGAAACAACTTGCATTAATCCTTCAGGTCTAAAAACAAAATAGTTTTCACCTTTTGTTTGATCCAAAATATAATTTATTTCATCTGATAAACTTTGATTATCTAAATTTATGGTTAAAAATGATATACCATTATTATTCAAATACGTACTAATATCTGTTAAAGAATAATTAGAAAATGCCAGTGGATTAGTTTCACTTGTTGTTATATAAACAATTGCTCTTTTTGCACTGGCATTAATTAAATCATTTGCAGCAAGACGTATTGCTGAATCAGTGGTTGGAGTTGAGGAAAATGGGGTACGCAAATTAGACGAAGAAAAACCCTCCATTAATGATGGAGCACCTTCATATTCAGTTATAGGGTTTTGTCCTGAAGAAACAATTCTTAAGGTACTTTGGGCATTCATAGCAGAAGAAATTTCTCTTACAGCTGTATCTATTGCTTGTAAATATTGAGCAGTATGTGTGCTTCTGTCAATTACAATTGTTATATCACTAAAATCATTTGCATCACCTATACCCACAAGTTGTTGTTGTGCAACAGGTCTTTTTTCTTCTGTTATCAAAAAATTCTTGTCATCAAGTCCTACAATAGGTTCTCTATTTCTGTTTTGAACTCTCAGTTCAACAACTACATTAGGAAAATTATCTGAATATACTCGTTCTACTTGAACAAATAAGCCACCAACTAATTCAGACATCCTTGAAAGGAGCACAATATTACTGTTTTCAAAATCACTAGCAACAATCGAACCATTTACATTAAAATCAGCAGTGACAAGCCTTGTAGGACTATTTCCTGTATCAACAAGTTCTAAAATTTGCCCATTTCTAATATCAACTAAATATACTTTGTTAGTATCTGCAACCACAATGTGGTTATCCTTACTTCGAAGTGACTCTACTTGTAAAAAACTACCATCTTCAACAAGAAAATCAAGAAAATTACCACTTGTATCATACATTGCAATATTTCCATGCACACTATCTGCAATATAAATTATGTCATTTATTATAACAATCCCAGTTGGAGATAAAAATTCACCAAAGTTATATAACCATTGGCCAAGATAATCAAAAACTACTACACGACCATTTCCAAAGTCAGTAACGTATATATTATCAGAGGAGTCTTGTGCTATATATTGGGGTCCTAAAAATTGTCCATCACCCCTACCTTTGGAACCAATATATTGTAAAAAATTTCCATCTTTTGAAAGTTGACTTATACGGTCTCCCGCATATTCTGTGACTAACAAGTTTCCATTTTTTTGCCTTGCAATATCCATTGGACGATCAAAGCCATTTAAAGGACCTGTAATACGTTTTACAATGAAACCATTAACATCAAATAATAATAATTCATTTGAACCATAAGCAATAGCCCACATTGTACCGTCTTCTAAGGGCAAAAGAGATGTAGGCTGACTGTAATAAAATGTGGATTCTGATGCGCCTGGAAAAGTGCCCGATTCTACAAATCGGATACTATCAATTGCATCACTTCCTGTAATTCGCCTATTTTGTATTATCTCTATTTGATTTTGTAATAATATTCCACCATAACCCAAGCTTTGAGCAAGTTCCCACTGATCAAGCGCTGTTCCTTCTAAACCAGAGCGATAATATGCTTTTCCCAGCCAGTCCAAAATTAATGGCTCTTCAGGCAAATATGATAAGGCTGTTTCGAATTGATAAATAGACTCATTAAACGACCCTCGATACCACGCTTGCACTCCTCGCCTAAACTCTTCTTCAGCAAATCCTCTATCTGCAGTAGTAGGAGTAGATACTGGTTGTGCGCCAGTGCTCTGTCCAAAAATAATAAAGCAAATAAAAATGAAAATCAGATAAGCAAATCGTTTCATTTTTTTTCTCCCCTAGATGCTAGTCTACTTTGTTCTCTGTTATTTGCATAATCACCTGTTATAATAGTATAATGCTCTTGAATTTCCGGTTTAGTATTCTTTTTATCATATGCTCGTTTAATATACATATTAGCTTCAGACAGTAAACCCAGCTTATAATATACCCAACTTAGTGAATCTAAAAATGCAGGTGAATCTGGTTTTATTTCAATAGCTTTTTTACAAAGTGAAAGTGCACGCGTTAAATCTTTTCCAGAACAAGCTAATACATAGCCAAGGCCGTTTAAAGCAGATGGAGAACTGGGATTAACTTCAAGAGCTTTTTCATAATATTCAATAGTGCCAGCTACATTCTCTTGCTCCCATTCAACAAATGCTAAAGCTGAATACACTTCAGCAGTTTCAAACCCCACTTCCAGTAATTTTCGTAGTTCAAAATCTGCAAAGCTATTTCTTCCAGTCAGACTGTATATAACCGCTAGAGCAAGCCTACACTGATTAGATCTTTTTTCAGAACCATCTGAAGTTACAACTTGCTCTAGATATAATAATGCTTCATCATAGCGTTGTAGTCGAGCATATGTTAAACCTATAAAGTACGCCAATTCAAAACCACCGCTGTGATCAGGAGAACTTAAGTTTGGAGTTGGTATTGATAAGAAAATAGCTAAAGCATCAGTATAGTTACCTCGCTTATACAGAGAAATTCCATCTTGCATTGTGTCTGCCATAATCCACCCCCTACGGCATATATACATATATATTATATCATAAAAGTCAAATTTGGTAAATCCTTATTTTCGTTAGCAGAACAAGGTTGTGCTAGAATTCTTCCTATTGATATGTAACCATCTTCAATGGCAGTATAGTCAGTACCATCAATTCTGTCTGTTTGCACAGGAGCACCATTAAAAAATGAATAAAGATGACCAATCGGCGATGTGTAAATTTCGGGCATATCTTGATAATTTCTTCTTGATGGAACTGTATACTTCCAACCTTTATACTCATTAATATCCATTCCATTAATATTTACAAAAACATCTCGTTCGCACAACTGAATTAACGACTCACAATTTTGCTCAACAAAATTAGCTAGGTTTGTATAGTCCCACTCATTTCGTCTTGAACATAAACTGACAGCAATTCCTGGAATATCATGCATAGAAGCATGCCTAGCAGCAGCAGCCGTCCCCGAATACAAAACATCTGTACCAATATTAGCACCTTTGTTTATACCTGAAACAACTAGGTCGGGTTTTGATCCAAGAATACGTTTTATCCCTACATCAGTACAATCAGCAGGTAAGCCTGAACATGAAAACTGTTTTTCACCCAGTTCTTTTAAACATAGAGGAACTGACATAGTAAAACCATGTGAAACACCCGATCTATCTTGATCTGGTGCAATAACCCATACATCATGATTTCGTGAAAAAGCCTCATATAATGCAATTAAACCTTTTGCACCAAAGCCATCATCATTTGTCAATAAAACTTTCATGCTATTTACCCTTTTAGTATTTTTGCTCCACCTGCTGGTTTTACTGTATATGATACAGGGTGAAACCCAAAGATTCGTTCATATTCAACCATTTTTTGTAGGTATTCATCGACATCAGTCGTTTTAATTATGGTATACAAGCAGCGTCCAAAACCTTTGCCTGTTATTCTAGAACATGAGGTTGCATTTCTAGATGTTGTAACATCAAACTCAAGTGCTCTCTTTGCAAGCCAGTCAATTTCTGGACAGGATATACTATAGTGGTCTCGCATACCTTCATGAGACTTGTTAACTGCACGTGCAAACATTGAAAATTTATTAGTTTTCAATCCTTCAACAGCATCTAAAACATATTGATGCTCGTGCATAAGACAAATTAACCTTCGTCGTGTATCTTCATTTACAGATGAAAGCACATCACTTATTTCTACAACAGAATCTTCATATACCCAATAGTCTTTCTTCTTTACTTTAAGTTCAGCCATTAAAAGAAAGTTCTCAGGTTGTACAACTGAATCTTCATCCCAAACAGAGATACGCGGAACACGTGCATCAGTAAGTAAAACGGTATAGTCAGATAAGTTAAAAGGAATAGCAGTGTGGGTATTTTTTGCATGATCAGTAAGTAGAACGGTGTTCTCTTCAGAATAAAGTGCTGCATAAATATCAGCTACATAATTGCCGTTATTTAAGAAAAACTTATTACCTCTTTCAATTGTTTGAAGAAGTTGTGCATCGGAACAAGGATGTTTGAACAATGCTTTGTACATCAAAGCTGTGGCAACTTTAATCGCGGTAGTGATTCCAAAACCTGCTGAAGGTAAGATATCAGTATATATTGTAATATTCATTCCTCGACAAGTAAAACCACAAGACATGAAGCCATCAATTACAGCTTTAATTGCATTAGCCCAACGATCTTCCTTTCGAAATTTTAGTGTAGAAATATTACCTCTTTTTCTTTCATTTGCTTGATAAAAGAAAAACCGTAATGATGAATCTTGCCGGGCTGAAGCAGCTATATAGACTGGTAAATCTATTGCCATTGAAAGTGTTTTATCTTTAAAATACCAGGTATGCTCTCCAATTAAATGAAATCTCCCTGGAGCACTTACTACAACTTCAGGCTTACTTCCATATTCACTTTTGTGAGCACCTATTACTTTTTCCATTATAATGTTACCCCTAACATATGAGAATAAGAGGTTAAGATTTTATTCAACCGTTGTTGCAAATTTATTCCTAATTTAGTAATTAGAAAACATGCCAGAAAAACTTACCTCATTACTATATTGATTTATTGCATTCAATAAGGTATAATCATACTATAATGACAATATTTTTACAAGTTTTTTATGTAATTTTTTCTGCAATTCTTGAATCTTTAGCTATTCCAAACGAATTTTTTCTATTTGGTTCGCCTTTTTTAGGGCTTTTTGCTCTTTGCCCATTGTATTTAGCCTTAGCTCAGGCACGTAGTTTTCGCCAAGCAGGCATATATATTTCATTACATTTAACTCTTACTCACCTAATGTCAAGTTTTTGGTTAGGGTATTTTAAAGACTTTGCTGCCTTTACACTTGGAGGTACAGTTGCTTATTATACTCTATTAGGTTTTTTTCTTGGAAAACTTTTCTACCTTCCTTTTTGGTATACAAATAAAACAAGATTAAATGAGTGTACTGCATATCACTTAGGTGTATGCTCATCATCAAATAATGTTTTCCTTCGAGTCTTATTATTTGCTAGTCTTTGGACATTATATGAGTGGTATAAATCCTTGGGATTTTTAGCCTACCCTTGGGTAACAATACTTATGACTTCGTGGAAGTGGCCATTAATAACACAAATAGTTTCAATTACGGGAACATGGGGATTAAGTTTTTTGTTCTCATTATTTTCAGCTGTAATAGCAGAAGGTATAAGCCTACTTTCTATACAAAGTCCAACAAATTTATTAAACAAGAAATTATTAAATAGTAGCAAATATCCATCATATACATACGTATGTGCATTTTGTGTTGTGCTTTTTATTTGTACCTTATTTCAAGGAATCTATGAGTATACAAAGGTAAGAACACCAATTAAAACAATTAATACTGTCATTGTTCAAACTGATTCTGATTCATGGCTTACCTTAAATGATGAAGATGCAATTCTAAAAGGACAAGAATTAACAAAAAAGGCAATTGATGAAAGTGGAAAGGATGCTGACATTGTACTTTGGACTGAAGCAATCCTTTCAACCTATTACCCTAGAGGTGAGTATATATATCAAATGTATCCCAGAGAAAAGCCTCTAGTTGATTTTATTCGAGAAACAAATACTCCATTTATTATTGGTGCTCCAGTAGAAATAAATCAAGAAAAATCATTAGAGACTGGTATGCGCTATTTTAATAACTCTGCCCTTTATTTTGATCAATATGGTAACTGGTTAGATTTTTATGGTAAAATTCAGTTAGTACCTTTTGCAGAAGTAATTCCGTATGCGGACAATAAGTTAGTACAAAATTTTATGCAAGCTGTTGTAGGTTTTTCCAGTGGATGGACCCCGGGTGAATTCTTTAAGACATTTGATATCCCAACTAAAAACAATGAAACTGTAACCGTAAGCACTCCAATTTGCTTTGAGGATGCATTTCCCTATATTTGTAGGGCACTATTTTTTGAAGGAAGCGAAGCTTTTTTTAATTTAACAAATGATTCATGGTCACAGACAAATTCTGCAGAAATACAACATTTTGTTATCTCTTCGTTTCGAGCACAAGAGTTTAGAACTACATTAGTACGCAGCACAAACTCAGGGTTTTCTGTTGTTACAGACCCAGCAGGAAAAATTCTTTACAGTTTACCCCTTTTTGAAAGTGTGGCTGGGGCTTATGATGTTCCAATTTATGAACGAGAAGTTACACTATATGCTATTGCTGGTGATTGGTTTGTATATACGATTTTAGCAGCTTATTTTTTCATTGTTATCTTTATTTATAATAAAACTAGAAAGGAGTTATAATGGAAAAAAGATTGGTAACAAGTAATAATAAGTCATCCTTATGTACCCTATCATTTGCAGCATTAATTTCATTACTAGGATGTATTTCTATTAATCTAGATACTACAAGTGTTCCACTCGTGCTGCAGAATATGGCAGTAGTATTAACAGGAAGTGTTTTGGGTGCAATACAAGGTGGCGGTGCTACTGGATTATTTTTGCTTGCTGGTGCATTGGGTTTACCAGTTTTTGCATCAACTAGTGGAGGTTTAGAGCACATTAGTGGTCCTACAGGAGGATTTTTAATTGGCTACTTTTTAGCGAGTATATTTAGTGGTTTTATAATTGGTAAAACAAACTCCAAAGAAAAAGCACCAATTCCTAAAATTATTACAGGTATCCTTGTTGGATATATCGTCATATATATTCCAGGTATTTTTCAATTTATGAAAGTTGAGAATGTTGATTTTTTTGCAGCTCTTCAAATATGTGTTTTACCATTTATCATATATGATGGTATAAAATTTATCTTAACAGTTATCTTAGTAGTTTCACTTAGACCATTTATAGCAAGAGTATTACGTAATTAAAATAATCAATTGTTTTTTATGAATCACTAGCGGATAAAGTTTGTCCGGTCATTTCTGTCTAAAACAGGTAACGTTACTCCGCTGTCTTTACCTTTTTCTATGCACTTAATTATCCAAGCCATATTTTTAGCCATATTTCTTATTGTTTGTACGCCTTCTTTGTCTTGCGCTACTTCGTCAGCTTTTATCCCATGGACCATGTTCCAATACGTTGAACCAATTATAGGCATGGTCGCAATTGAAAAGTATTTATTAAGTACATCTATACTTGCTGTAGTTCCTGCCCTTCTCGCAGAAACTACAGATGCACCTGGTTTAAAACGAAAAGCATCTGTGTTGCTATAAAAGGCTCTATCCAAAAATGATAGTATTCTTCCACTAGGATGAGCATAATACACTGGGCTGGCAAAAATAAAACCGTCTGCATGCAAAGCCTGTTCTACAAATTCATTAACATTGTTATGAGGAAAAACACATTTATTTGCTTTTCTACATGCTCCACATCCAATACAATCAAATTGCGCTTCATTACCTAGTTGATATATTTCTGAATCAACACCTTCAAGCTTTAATACATCTTCTATCTCGCTTAGTGCCGCCATTGTACAGCCAGCTTTGTTGCTACTACCATTTATCATTAATACTTTCATTTTTATACCCCAAACATTTTTCCAGATTATATGTTATATCTTTTTTTTTATCAAGTACTTAAAACAATATATTACTTAAATAGTATTTTACCTCTTGTATAAAATTCATTTGTGTACTACACTATAATCATGAAGATAGCTATGTTTTCAGACGCATTTATGCCAAGAATTAATGGAGTTTCTATCTCAATTGACTCCTACACAAAACAGCTGGTTTCCCAAGGCCATGAAGTACTAGTAGTTTGCCCTCAATATATAGAAACAGAATCTGATGCCGAGTTTTATTTTTCAAAAAGTCAAACACCTTTCATAGATGAAGAGCAAGTATATAAAATTTTTCGTGTAACTGGCATTAAACTGGTTTTTTCAAAAGAGGATAGACTAGCACGCCTTGAAAATTGGTTTAAGGTTAAAAAACGTGTTGATGAGTTTAACCCAGATGTTGTACATGTTCATAGTGAATACTTTATTGGGTATTTTGGATTGGTATATGCAAAATATAGACTTGTTCCACTTTTTTACACTTTTCATACGCTATGGGATGAATATGTCGCAGGATATATACCAAGACATTATGGCGGAGATATAGTTAAAGCAGTAAGTAGGCGTATGATTAAATTTTACTTAAAGAATGCCGATATACTAATCGCACCCACAAAGCGGATAGAACAAGTAATAAGAGATTATAAAATTACAACTCCAGTTACTTTGTTGCCAACTGGAATACCTAAAGATTTTGCGAATTTTACAAAAAGTAGTAATGATACATATCTAGAAAAATTTTTTATAAAATATCCTGTTCTAAAAAATAAAAAAATATTGTTATACGTTGGACGTATTGCAAAAGAAAAAAATTTAGATTTCTTATATGATGTATATGAAACAATACAAAAAAAAGAAACTAATGTTTCAATGCTCTTTGTTGGTGGTGGTCCGTATTTAGAAGAATTACGGCAAAATGCAAATAAAAGAGGCCTTAGTGATTCTGTTGTATTTACTGATTATGTAGATCGAACAGAATTACCGTACTTATATTCATTATCAACCGTATTTGTTTTTTCAAGTAAAACCGAAACGCAAGGTTTAGTAACTATTGAATCTATGCTTTGTGGCACCCCTGTTGTTGCGATAGGAGAAAGAGGTACCCTTGATGTTATGCAAGGCGATAACGGCGGCTTTATGGTTAATGATGATTTAATTGAATTTTCTAATAGAGTTATAGATTTACTACAAAATGAAACGCTATATGATAAAAAAAGTCAGGAAGGCCTTGAGTGGAGCAAAGATTGGACAATTGAAAGCTTTACAGATCAGTTAGTTTCATTATATGAATCTAAAATCAACAGATAGTCATACTAAATTTGATATAAAATTCAATAAAAAATTCGAAAAAAATATAAAAAACTCTTGCAACAATGTATATAGTGTGTTATAATGAAATCATTCGAGTTACAACACTATATACAAAGAGGTGAAAATGCGTTGCCCATACTGTGAAGATCTAGATGATAAGGTTCTGGAATCTAGAACTATGGCTAATGGAGAAAGCATTAGACGCAGAAGGGAATGTAACGCCTGTGGGTATAGATTTACTAGCTATGAGCACATAGAAGAAAAACCGCTCATGGTAGTAAAAAAGGACTCCCGTCGTCAACCTTTTGACAGAATTAAAATTGAAAAAGGTATTGAACGAGCTCTAGAAAAACGACCAGTATCTACTGAACAACTCGAAGGGATTGTTAATGATATTACTGAAAAGGCAATAATGAAAGGACGAGGATCTAGAGAAATATCTTCAATAGAATTAGGAGATTTAGTTCTTGAAACTTTACACAGCGTAGATAAAGTAGCTTATATTCGTTTTGCATCAGTATATCGACAATTTGAAAATTTACAAGAGTTTATCACTGAAGTAAAAAAACTGGGAGGAAATAGTGAGTAGTCAGGACACACAGAAAGGTGCTGCGTTTCAAGAATGGAAAGATTTTTTAGGAACGCAAAAAAATAATAATAAGGCCATGTTCATCAAGCAGGTAGTAAAAAGATCGGGAGAAATTGGGGATTTTAACCGAGACAAAATTCAAGGGGCAATTGCAAAAGCAATTGTTGCCGTTGAGAGAAAAGAAGACTATGAAAAAGCAGAGCTATTAACTCATCAAGTTGAACTTAAGCTTTGTGATTTTATGGCAGAACGCCATGCAAACTCAATTCCAGCAATTGAGGAAATTCAAGACATTGTAGAAACTGTACTTATCGAACAAAATGAAGTACAAATTGCTAAAGCCTATATACTCTATAGAGCTAAGCATGAAGCAATAAGAGATACGAAAAACTTAATGTTAGACATCGATGCTACAATGGATGGTTATTTAAGTCAATCAGATTGGAGAGTTAATGAGAATGCAAATGTAAACTTCTCATTGGGTGGTTTAATTCTACATAATTCTGGGACAATAACAGCTAATTATTGGTTAAAAAACATTTATTCTGAACAAGTAGCGGAGGCTCACAAAACAGCAGCATTTCATATTCATGATTTATCGATGTTTTCTGGATACTGTGCAGGTTGGTCTATTCGTCAGCTAATTGTCGAAGGGTTGGGTGGTGTACCAGATAAAATTACATCAACTCCTGCAAAGCATTTATCAACTCTTATACAACAAATTGTTAATTTTTTAGGTATAATGCAAAATGAATGGGCTGGAGCTCAAGCATTTAGTTCCTTTGATACATACTTAGCTCCCTTTGTAAAAAAAGATAACCTAACTGAAAAAGAAGTAAGACAGTGTTTACAAAGTTTTATATATGGTGTTAATACTCCAAGTAGATGGGGTTCTCAAGCACCTTTTACAAATATAACATTAGATTGGACTGTACCTGAAGATTTAAAAGATAAAAATGCATTAGCCGATGGCGTTGAACAGGATTTTACATACTCAGATTGTCAAGGTGAAATGGATATAATAAATAAAGTTTTCATAGAATTAATGATTGAGGGTGATGCAGCGGGACGTGGATTTCAATACCCTATTCCAACATATAATATTACAAAAGATTTTAACTGGGACTCAGATAATGCCAAATTATTATTTGAAATGACAGCTCAGTATGGAACACCATACTTTCAAAACTTTGTTAGCTCAGATTTAAATCCTAGTGATGTTCGCTCTATGTGTTGCAGATTGCAATTAGATAAAAGAGAGCTTCGCAAAAGAGGTGGAGGTTTATTTGGCTCTGATGAGTTTACAGGTTCATTAGGAGTAGTTACAATAAATCTACCACAAATCGCATTCATTACAAACACAGAAAAACAGTTCTTTGAAAGACTTGATTACTTAATGGACTTAGCAAAAGAAAGTTTAAGTGCAAAAAGAAAGGTTGTGCAACACTTATTAGATGGCGGATTATTCCCCTACACGAGAAGATATTTAACAACATTGAATAATCACTTTAATACAATTGGTTTATGCGGAATGAATGAATGTTGCCTTAACTTTTTAGGTGTTGATATTACAAGTTCTAAGGGAAAAGAATTTGCTGAAAAAGTTCTTATTCATATGAGAGAAAGAATGTCTGAATATCAAGAAGAAACTGGTGAATTGTTCAACTTAGAAGCTACTCCAGCGGAAAGTACATCATATCGTCTCGCAAAACACGATGTTAATACATATCCAGAAATAATAACATCTGGTGCAAGTGATCCTTTTTATACTAATTCATCACAGCTGCCAGTTGATTTTACTAGTGATATTTTTGAAGCAATGGACCACCAAGAGTCCTTGCAAACAAAATACACTGGTGGAACAGTTTTCCATACACTTATGGGTGAAGCAATTAAAGATTGGCAATCTTGCAGAGATTTAGTAAAAGCAGTAGTAAGCAATTACAAGATTCCATATATTACAATTTCGCCTATATATTCAATATGTAAAATCCATGGTTATTTAAATGGAGAGATATTTGAATGTCCTAAGTGTAAAGAAGAAAATGAGTTAAAGCTTAAAAATAAATTAAAGAATTTGGAAAAAGAAAGAGCTGCTGTTACAGAGAAAACAGCTTAAATATGATATAATATATGTAATATATTGTTATAAATTATTATGAGGGGTTAAAAAATGGGTGATTTAAGAACAATTAGTGAAATTGATGCAGACATTGCACAAACTAAGATGGCTTTACAGAATGTACGTGGCACAGAAACTGAAGTTTATGCACGTATTGTTGGATATTACCGCTCTGTTCGAAACTGGAACAAAGGTAAACGTGATGAATACGATTTGCGAAAACAGTTTGTATGGAATTCAGATGAAAATGCTTCTAAAACAGAAGCAACATGTTTAAAGAATGATGCAACTTCAAGAAAATCAATTGAATCATTAAATAGCACTTCAGATATATTTTATGAGTATCTAAGTCGCAGGACATGCCCAAATTGTCAACCAGTTAAAAATTTTCTAGATACATTAGAAGTTTCAGGGAAAAATATAGATGTTGATACAGAAGAAGGTCTTGAACATGCTGCAAAAATGGGAGTTTTAGCAGCTCCAACAGTTATTGTTTATGATAACAATAATAATGAAATAGCTAGGGCTCACAGTGTATCTGAGTTAACAAAATTGTTTTCTACTAAGAGTGAATGTGTAGCATAACATATGCTTAAAGGTTCTCTTATTAAGACAACTTTAGTAGATTATCCTACTCGTGTTGCAGCCACTTATTTTTTAAGTGGCTGTAATATTAGATGTCCATACTGTTACAACATCGACCTTGTTCTAAATACACTTCCTGATAATGAATCCTCCACTATTGATGATGTTTATCATCACTTAGAGCGAAGAAGGTCTGTTTTATCTGGTTTTGTCCTTTCAGGTGGGGAGCCATTAGTTCATGATGAAGTAGGAACTATAATAAAAAAAGTAAAGGATCTTGGTTATAAAGTAAAACTTGATACTAATGGACTATCGCCTAAAAAACTTGAAATTCTTTTTAATAATCCAGCTACCTGCCCTGATTATGTTGCAATTGATATAAAAACAAGCCCTGAAAAGTATAATTTATTACATTATACTGGAAATGCAAAAATAACGTTAATGCAAAGTATTGAAATAGTTAAAGACCTACCACCAACAAATAGAGAATTTAGAAGCGTTCTTTGTCCTCCTCTTGTAGGCTTACATGATATTCAGGCAATGGCTGAAATTTTGCCTTTAGATTCACCTTGGTATTTTGCTACTTTCCGCAATGAAAATTGTCTAGATCAAGATTATAACCTAATAACACCATACTCTGATATTGAATATGCAAAAATTGTAGAGGTTGCAAAAAAAATCATCCCTGGTGCACTTCTTAGATAGGATTTATTTTTTTACCTTCTACAAACCAACGGCTGTCTTCATAAAAAAGATATGTTTGAGATCCACAAATACTTACTGTATATCGAATACCACAGCCTCCTACTCTCGTTGATGCGGCAGGACAGCTATGTATGACACGATCTACTTCATACATTACTCCATCCTCCCAGATTATCTGCAGTGGTATTACGATACCGTTTTTAGTATTTTTTTGGATTACATCAACATATACTTTCCTTCGCTCATCACTCATTGTATAACTCACTTTAACATACCAGTTGGCATTGTAATAAGAGATTCCGTGTGCTTTGGTATTTTTAAATCCTGCAATAGTACCGCATTTCTAATAGCATGCTTTCCAAAGCGAAGTCGAATTGAAGCTGTTGCTAAAGCAAGCTTTTCTTGTTTAGCAATATATGCAACATCTGAAAATAAGTCATGTTGTATAGGGATTGTGTTATCGACAATATGTATACAGCAAATACTAACAGCCCTAACATCATAAGCCCAATCATAATTTTTTTGGAAAAGCTCAAATGCTTTTTTTGCTATAAAACTTCCATTTTGAGTTGGAAAATCGAGCCGGCACTGCCATTGTGTCGTATACAATTTATTATTTTTTATACTTAAACTAACGCCTAAAGCTTTTTTTTCGTGAGCATGTAACCTTCTTACAACATCCTGTACTAACTCAAGCATAACAGTCCATACTTCCCCATCATTTTCTAAATCCTGAATAGTTGTAATACCATGTCCAATACTTTTCATAGGAAAACTAAAATCCTTATGCATTACAATAGACGTATCACATCCATTTGCATATTGCTTTAGCTTTAAACCATTAATACCTAACTTACTTTTTAAAAGACTTTCTGAGCCCTTAGCAATATCACCTATCGTTCGAATTCCATATAAATCAAGCTTTTTTTTTGTTGCCCTCCCTACTCCAAGTAAGTCGTTTGCAGGAAGCTGCCAAACTGTTCTTTTAAAAGAATTTATTGGTATACATGTAATTGCATCAGGTTTTTTCATATCTGAACCAAGTTTTGCAAAAATTTTGTTAAAACTAACTCCAATAGAAACAGTTAACCCAAGTTCAAATTTAATACTTGTGCGTATTTTTTCAGCTATTTGCTCCCCATTTCCAAAAAGCTGGCTTTTCGTTACATCAAGCCAGCATTCATCCATTCCATATGATTCTATTTTATCTGTGTATCGTGAATATATTTCTTTTGCACGCTTTGAAAATTTAACATACTCTTCATAGTGAGGATGTACAACTATCAAAGATGGACATTTTTGTTTTGCCTGCCAAATTGTCTCTCCAGTCTTAACACCAAAATCTTTTGCTTCATAATTTTTAGCTAAAACAATGCCATGTCTCTCATCAGTGTTTCCGCAAACTGCAACACATTTATCACGCAAATCTGCATTGAGCATACATTCAACTGAGGCATAAAAATTATTCATATCAATATGTAAAATTATTGACTCCACCTATGATCCCTCTATACAAAAAATAAGCATACATATGTATAGTATATAATATACATACTAATAAGTCAATAGATTTTTTATCATCAAAAGAGGTAATTAAACTAGAAGTCCATTGACAGAATAGCTAAAAAGTGTTTATATTGAAGTATGGCAACTAGAATAAACTCACGCGTTCTTTTAATTGTTTTAATTACAATTTCACTTTTAATCTCAATCATTCATTACAAAAATCTTATGAAAGAAGAGGATGCACGACTTAACGCACTTTCTGAATTATATGAATTAAGGCTGAATGATGCCATTAATGAAGCCATCGATGCAACTGAGCTATTAAAAAATATTATTACTGAAGCTGATGGTGTTATTGAACCAGCGAATATTATTACCATACTTAAAATTTTATACAAAGAAGATTTACATATTGCAATAAGTTACATGCCAAATGGAGTTATAGAATATTCATACCCAGAAGAAGAAAATAAATCCTTTATTGGTATGAATGTATTACATAGTGGAGATTCCCAAATTGATGCTTTAACAGCAAAAAATACAGAAAAATTAACTCTTTCTGGACCTTACACTCTAGATACGGGTAGAAGTGCTATTGTCGCACGGAACCCAATTTATTTACATAAAGATGGAACAAAAATATTTTGGGGATTTTCAACTGTAGTGATTGATCCTATAAATGGTTTATTAAATAAAACTGGAATGTTTGATTTAGATAAAATTGGTTATGAATACAAAGTAGAGTCTATCTATAACAATCAAAGTACTAATCTTTATACGTCAAAAAAATTTGATGCCTTTGAAAACTCAAATCATTATACATTTCAAATAGCACAGGGAAAATGGAA
Source organism: uncultured Treponemataceae bacterium (assembly GCA_964369855.1). Lineage (GTDB taxonomy): Bacteria > Spirochaetota > Spirochaetia > Treponematales > Treponemataceae > CAYJFX01. Next base: position 32,134 of record CAYJGO010000005.1, read on the forward strand.
TCTTTCAATGTACCGTCCAAATATAATATATACTAATCTTCAAAACTCAATATTAATAGCGCTAGCATTTGTATCATTTTCTATTTTAATTTATATAGCATTCAAAAAAATTGAGTTACAACAAAAGAAAACATATGAACAATCACTCACAGATTCATTAACAAGTCTAAAAAACAGAAAAGCCCTTATGCAATTTGAAAAAAAAGACTCAAGTTGGAAAAAAGAAGGATTTTCTGCCTTCTATATAGATTTAAATAAATTTAAGCCAATTAATGATACATACGGACATGAAGTAGGAGATGCAGTTTTAAAAATGTTTTCATCAAGACTGTTATCTAATTTTAAAAAAGATACATTTATTGCTCGTCTTGGTGGTGATGAGTTTTTAATAATATTATCAACAGAAATAAGTAAAGATGAATGCTTAAAACTAGAAAAAAGAATAATAAATATTTCAGAAACTGTTTTTTTTATTAATAATACTGAAATTTATATATCATCAAGTGTAGGCTACGCTACAT
>CAYJGO010000006.1:0-19109 GCA_964369855.1 uncultured Treponemataceae bacterium
TTGGTATTACCGGTATGACCGTAACACAGGTTATGGGATGCGGAATGCAACGTGGTGATAATAACTTCTACCGTGGTGTTCAAGTTGAAACAAAACTTTTACCAAAGGTAAAAATTGAAATTATTGTTTGCAAAGTACCTGTTGGTTTAGTGGTAAAAACAGCAACAGAGGCCTTGTACACTGGTGCAATTGGAGATGGAAAAATATTTATTTATAATGTAGAAAATGTTATAAAGGTTCGAACCTCAGAAGAAGGATTCGACGCATTACAAGACGAGTAAATGTAAAATTTGTACGGGTACATATAGAATGCACCCGTACAGCGATTGTAAAAAAAGGGGCGGATTCAATATCCGCCCAAAACAAAACGTAAGGGCGGATACAATATCCCTGTTGAAAAAAGTGTAGAAATAATTATAATAATATATAGGAGAACAAAATGAAAGATTTACCAGACTTATTTGGGAGCATGGTTTTTAACGATGCAGTTATGAGAGCAAGGTTGCCAAAAGATATTTACAAGGCCCTTAAAAAAACTATTGTAGGCGGCAGCCATTTAGAATTGGATGTTGCTAATGTTGTTGCAAATGCAATGAAAGATTGGGCAACTGAAAAGGGAGCAACACATTATACTCACTGGTTTCAACCAATGACCGGTATTACAGCCGAAAAACACGACAGTTTTGTATCTCCAGATGGGCAAGGCGGAATTATTTTAGAGTTTTCTGGTAAAGAGCTTGTAAAAGGCGAGCCGGATGCATCTAGTTTTCCATCAGGTGGATTACGGGCAACATTCGAAGCCCGAGGATACACTGCATGGGATCCTTCTTCCTACGCATTTATTAAAGATGACACACTTTGTATCCCAACAGCATTTTGTTCATATTCAGGCGAAGTATTAGATAAAAAAACCCCATTATTAAAATCAATGGAATCACTAAATAAACAAGCACTGCGCATTGTTAAACTTTTTGGTAACGAAAACGTAAAGCGGGTTAATACCACTGTTGGACCTGAACAAGAATATTTTTTAATTGACAAAGAAGTATATGCAAAGAGGGCAGATCTTATTTATTGTGGAAGAACACTTTTTGGGGCAAAGCCACCAAAGGGTCAAGAAATGGACGATCATTACTTTGGAAAAATTAAGTCTCGTGTTTCGGCTTACATGAAAGACTTAGATAAAGAATTGTGGAAACTTGGAGTTCTTTCAAAAACTAAACACAATGAAGTAGCTCCTGCACAGCACGAAATGGCTCCTGTGTTTACAACTACAAATATAGCAGCTGACCACAACCAACTCGTAATGGAAACAATGCAAAGCATTGCATCAAAGCACGATCTTGTATGCCTATTGCACGAAAAACCTTTTGCAGGTGTAAACGGAAGTGGAAAGCATAATAACTGGTCAATGTCTACTGATACTGGTATAAATCTTTTAGAACCAGGTGACACACCATATGAAAATGCGCAATTCTTACTTTGCCTTGTTGCCGTAATTAAGGCTGTCGACGAGTATCAAGATCTTTTGCGTGTTTCTGTTGCAAGTGCTGGAAATGACCACAGACTCGGTGCAAACGAAGCCCCTCCTGCAATTGTGTCGATTTTCTTAGGAGAAGAACTTACAGGAATTTTAGAGGCAATTAAAACAGGATCTGCATATGCGGGAATGGAAAAAATTTCAATGCACATTGGGGCTAAGGTATTGCCGCATTTTCCAAAAGACACTACAGACCGAAACAGAACTTCATCCTTTGCCTTTACTGGAAATAAATTTGAGTTTAGAATGCTCGGTTCAAGTGCTTCAATCTCGGGTGCAAACATTGTTCTTAATTCCGCAGTTGCTGACGTGCTTGAAAAATTTGCAAACCAACTTGAAGAAAGTAAAAACTTCAAGGAAGATTTAGCAGCCTTAATTACAAAGACAATTAACGACCACGATAGAATTATCTTTAACGGAAATGGCTATGATGATAGTTGGGTTACAGAAGCTGCAAAACGAGGCCTTTTAAACCTTAAAACAACACCAGATGCACTTCCAACATACATTGAGCAAAAAAATATAGATATGTTTGTGCGCCAAGGGGTATTCAGCGACACCGAAGTTAAGTCTCGCTACGAGATTTTATGCGAAAACTATTGTAAGACAATTCAAATTGAAGGCTTAACAATGGTAGAAATGGTAAAAAAGGATGTTATACCGTCGGCACTTCGATACGAAAAAGAAATCGCAAAGTCAATTTTGGCAAAAAAAGAAGTTTCAAAATCCATTCCATGTAGCCGTGAAGAAAAGCTTCTTGAAAGAGTTGCAAGTCTTACAGAATCAGTGTTTGAAAAACTAGAATATTTGGAAGCAGCAATTAATGGTAATGATAGCCATGATGTAACAAAGGAAACCTTCTACATGAGAGACAAGGTTTTTGCAAGCATGCAGAAACTTAGATTATCTGTTGATGAACTTGAATCTCTTGCTTCAAACAGTGCATGGTCATTACCAACATATGGAGACATTTTATATAGTGTATCATAGTGTTTGACATTTGTGTAACTAAAGCCTATCAGGATACGGACAGTGTGAAATTTTGCACTGTCTTTTTTATTTCTTAGTCTTTAGTACATTATATCTCAAAATTTGTAACAATAATTGAATTACTTCTAAAAATTATAAAATATCTATTTATATAAAAAAAAGCACAAATTTAAGCAAAAAACCCTTCAAAGTTGCACAAAAATTAATTTTTTACATAACTTTTGACGTTTAAAGTAAAATTTGTCAAAAAAATAGTTAAATTCTTAAATTTATCTTAAAAAAAACTTGACAGCAAAAATATCTCATGTTACAATTACTCCAATAATATTTGTACGTGAAAAAGGCGTTGCTTTTGTACAGATAGAAAAAAAAGAGGAGGGTTTTAATAAATGAAAAAACTCTTAACAGTATTAATTGCTTTGTCTTTGGTAGCTGGCGGATTCGCAGCAGAACCTTTGGCAGATGTAAACACAGTTGACTTTAGCGGAGATGCATCAGTTACTTTTGGTGTTGATCTAGATAATGGACAAACTGGGTTCAAAAATGAAACAAGTGTATATTTCGCTATGAATTTTGTTCCAGATGACATGAGTGTATCAACAGCAGGAACAGGTGTTTGGGGTGAACTAGTTGTTTTACTTGATGGCGGCTTCAAATATGAAGCAGATGATGCATCAGGAACACAACCATCTCTAGTAGCTGATGGTGTTATTATTGATGTTGCAACTATTCACGTAAATGATTTATACTTCGGTATTAAGTCTGGTGACTTTGACTACGGTGGGGATTTTAACTATCCAAACGCATTAGGTTTTGATAATGGTGACTCTTTAAATGGAGATGGTATTTACTACGTTGAAGATTCTCCTGCAAGATTTATTAACTATACTCAAGGTTTAACTGCTGGATATAATTTTGGCGACATAGTTACTGTAGAAGCACAAGTACGTACACAGTTTGATGTATGGACAATTGAAGGACTTTTACCGACCAATAACAGTGGTGCTGGTGAAACAAATACTAGTGGTGAGGATATGATTATTCCTTATGAAGAAGGTGTTGTTTACACAGTACATAGACCTATAGTTGGTGGTGTTCAAGCTGGAGACGCTGATTTCTTACCATTTATAAATAATAGCTGGGTTATACGACCTGGTGTTACATACGACCGCTACGTTATTGATCTTGATGATGTTGATACATGGACAGATGACTATGCTATTGGTTTAAGTGTTACTGCAACACCTGTTGAAGATTTATTACTTCAAGTAGCTGGTGCTTATGTAGCAACTGGTTTCCGAGAAAAAGATTTTTCAATGTTTGCTGGTGCTCAATATGCAGCTGCTATTGGTGCATATAGCTTAACACCTGTTGCAACTTACAACCTCTATAATGAATATAATGATGTAACAAAAGAATATGATGTAGTAGAAAATCAACTAGGTTTAGGTATTAACTTTGGTTGGGGTGAAGGACAAGACGGAGACTCTGTACTTTACGGTTTCTATGATACAAGCTTAGCATATGTAGGTGCTGATGAAGGTGACGGAACTCTATTACCTGGTATTTCTGTATTCACATCACTTGACTTTTTAGATGGTGCTATGGATGTAACACTTCCAGTTATGGTTATGGTTCACTCAGGTGACATCATTCCTAATTTAAGTGCACAAGCTCTTTTCTCATCTAATTTTGGTAAAGATGCAAAAAATAACGCATGGGATGCTGGACAAGCAAATGCAGAAGCAGCAAGACTTGGAGCATCAAGCAAAATGGCAACACAAATTGGTGTAGCAGCAGATTATGACATTGCTGTTGGTGATTTAACAATTACACCTGCAGTTGGTATGTTGTTCGGTATTACAGCATCAGAAAATCCTGCAGATGCAGATGAAACAACTTCTGGTTCAAGCTTCATGCCTCGTGCAAACGTAAGCTTAGCTGGTTTAGTTGATAACACAACATTCACACTTGAATGGACAGATGCATCATACACAAACGGTTCTTCTACAATTGGAAACGTAACTACTGATGTTAAAGGTTCAACAAACGGTGAACTTACTGTTAAAGCAACTATCGCTCTTTAATTAATAATTAAAAGCTTTAGCTAACTAAATAAAAGGTCTTCCCTAAGGGAAGACCTTTTTTGTTTTAATTTCTTTGGGTAAAAGAAAATTATTTCTTTGTAGTTGTAAAAGGAAATAGAATTAACATAATACATGCAAAACTAAACATTAGATAATTCATGCCAAAAGTATCAGCTATAAAGCCTCCAACAGGCGCTAAAATAATTATAAATAGCGATTTCAATTGTGCTGATATGCTTAACATAGTGGCTCGTTGAGATTTTTCCATATTAATATCTAAAACATCAATAAAAATTGGTTTGCGAATATTTTGCCAAAAATTTATTAATACAAATAGAAGGCATAAAATAAAGGTGTATTGAATAGAAATACCAAGAAGAAAAAGAGATACAGTAAAGGCTATGTACAATAAGTTTAAAGATCGACTACCTCCAAACAAGGATTTAATTCTAAAAGAATTATTTGAAGCAAAGGCGCTAAATATATTTAATACGGTATACATTAGTCCTAATATAATTGAAAGATTATCTTCTTTGCTTATTGTACTAAAAAGAATTACAGAGCTTCCAATAATTATTGTGCTTAAAATTGGTTGGATATAATCTTTCATAGAGCTTAGAACTGCTTCAAACACACCATTTCCAATGAGCATTCGTTTAAGATTCTTGTTATGCAGTAAACTTAACTTAACTGTTTTTAATAAACCCTTAAAGTGCATATGTTCTTCTATCTCTCCTTTGTCGAGAGATTTTGGATACGATAACACCAAGAAAAAGTCGATAATGTATGGTATCGTGGAAGCTAAAAAGATATAAGAAGAGTTTGGAACATTAAGTATAATTAGAATACCTAGTGCAGAACTCAAAGCACTTCCGATTAAGGAACTTGCTCGTGTTTTACCATAAACATATGTTTTATGCTTTTCCCAGCCTTTTTGCTCCAAGTAAGAGTATATCATAGCCTTGTGGCTACCAGAACGGAAGGCTTCGCCTAGCCCAAAAAGTGCCATTGCAACTGCTGCCCCAGTAAAGCTTTTACTTATAAAAAAGAAAACAAAAGAAAAAATATAAAATAAAAAGCATAAATATAATTCTTTTTTTCTTCCAAAATAATCAGCAATAAGCCCAGAGGGTATTTCAAATACATTTATGATTATTTCACGTATCGAAAATAATAGGCCTATTTGTAAAAGACTTAATTCATTTCCTGTAAGATAAATAAGGAGGTAGGGTTCAAAAAATTTTAAGTTTTTTAAAAATCCATAAAGGCTAAACTTTTTAATCAGAATGTCTTTGCTAATTTTTTTTTGCTCAATCGTTGTTATCATATTTTTATTATACAAGTATTAAAATGTTAGTTCAAGTTAATAGCATAGTAAAAAAATAGCGGTTTAATTTTTAGTCTTATTTTGCTCTAATTACCTCAATACATACTTGTGTTTTACTAAAAACAATGATAAAATAGAGCATAGTATTTAAATTTTACGGAGGTAAAAAAAATGAAAAAAACTCTTCTAGTTGTAATTGCTTTAGCAATTCTTTCTGTTTTTGCGTTTGTGTCATGTTCAAATGCAACAGGATCAGAAGAAACTCTTCCAACTGTACGATTGATTACAGATGCTACTGGTATTGATGATAAATCATTTAATGCTGCAGCTTGGAGAGGAATTTTAGAATTCTACGGTGATACTTGGGAAGACCAAGAAGGTCGAGGGACTCTTTATGATGTTGTAACTTGTCAAACTCAAGACTTGTACGTTCCAAACTTAAAGCAAGCTGCAGATCGCGGTTATGATTTAATCATTGCTACAGGTTTTACATTTGCCGATGCAATTGGAGAAGTAGCACGCGAGTATCCAGAGCAACCATTTATGATCGTTGACGTTAACTGGGTTGGTGTTCCAAATGTTCAAGAATATGTGTATGCTGAAGAGCAAGGTTCATTCTTAGTTGGAGCAATTGCAGCTCTTCAAGCACAAGAAGACGGTATCGTAGATCCAAAATTCGGATTTATTGGTGGTGTTCCTGGTGCAACAATTACAAAATTTGAAGTTGGATATATTCAAGGTTTACGTTATGTAATGCCAGAACTTCCAGATTCTTCAATTGTTGATTATTACACAAATGACTGGGGCGCACCAGATAAGGCAAAAGCACAAGCTAAAAACTGGTATGACTCTGGTGTCTTTACAATTTTCTCAGCTGCAGGTGGTTCAGGAAACGGAACTATTGCTCAAGCTAAAGAATATCGAGTACAAGGTCAAAATGTTTGGGCTATCGGTGTAGACTCTGATCAACACGCCGAAGGAATTTATGAAGGTGAAAAATCAGCTGTTTTAACTTCAATGCTTAAAAGAGTTGAAACATCAGCTATGCTTGCATTAGAAGGTGTAGAAGATGGTAGTTTTGCTGGTGGTGTTGTTGAGCTAGATATGGCGAAAGATGGTGTTGGGTATGCTTCAACAAATTCAGAATTATCTGAAAGCATCATAAACAAAGTAGAAGAAATTAAAGCAGAAATCATCGCAGGCAATATTATGGTTTATAAAACATATGCTGATTCTGTTGCAGCAGGTGTTGTCCCAACTGGTTTAGGTGCAAAAGACGACTAAGATAGTTAATAATTAATATTTTATAATTAATTATTATTTTGTTCGATAAGTGGTTGCATGCATGCAACCACTTGTTTTAAACAGCCACTAAGTAATTTTGGTGGTATTAGAGCGCTAGGAATTATAGGGTTGGTGGTAAAACATTCGTGTTTCATCATCTCTTTGAGTTTTCGGCTATGTCAAAAACGACGTGACTTTAGTTCGGCTTCCATGACGAACGTTCGTATAAGCTTGTAACCCTGAAAAGCCTGACCCCCACAATATGGGGGAGCGCCTATAAATACATTGGACTTTACTACATGAATGAAAATATTATAGAAATGATTGGCATAACCAAAACATTTCCTGGGGTTATAGCAAATGATAATGTAACCGTTAGTGTTAAAAATAACGAAGTATTATCTCTGTTAGGTGAAAATGGAGCTGGTAAATCTACTCTTATGTCAATTCTATTTGGCTCGTATGCAGCAGACAAGGGTATTATCAAAGTAAACGGAAGTGAAGTATCTATTAAAAATTCTAACGATGCAACTGCTCTTGGAATTGGCATGGTACACCAACATTTTAAATTAGTACATAATTATACTGTTACAGAAAATATTGTACTAGGACTAGAGTCCACAAACAAATTTGGAATTCTTGACCTAAAGGTTTCAGAAAAGAGAGTAAAGGAACTTTCTGAAAAATATGGTCTAATGGTTAATCCAAGTGCTAAAATTGAAGACATTACCGTTGGTATGCAACAACGGGTTGAGATATTAAAGGTTCTTTATCGAAATGCAAATATAATTATTTTTGATGAACCAACTGCCGTTCTTACCCCACAAGAAATTGATGAATTAATTAACATTATTCGTCTTTTAAAAGAAGAAGGTAAGACGATCATTATTATTACACATAAGTTAAAAGAAATAAAAGCAGTTGCAGATCGATGCACCGTATTGCGTCGAGGCAAACTTGTTGATACAGTTGATGTTGCAAAGGTAACTGAGAGTGATTTGGCAGAAATGATGGTGGGTAAAGCTGTTAATTTTTTTATAGAAAAAGAACCTGCCAATCCTTCTAGAACAGTTTTAGGTCTTAAGCATATTAGTGTTAAAGATTCTCGAGGGCAACTAGCGGTAAACGATTTAACCCTTGGAGTTAGAGCTGGTGAAATAGTTGGGATAGCTGGTGTAGATGGTAATGGGCAATCAGAACTTATATATGCTATAACCGGTCTTGTTCCAATTGAATCGGGACAAATCTTTTTAAATGGTAATGATATTTCAAAATTATCAATTCGAAAACGAATAGAAGCGGGTATAGCGCATATTCCAGAAGACCGCCATAAACATGGGTTTGTATCGGAGTTTTCTATTGCAGAAAATACTGTTATAAAAAACTATTATAAATCTCCATATACTCAATCAATGGGTTTATTAAATTTCAAGGCAATGGAAAGTAAGGCCGAACAGCTTATTAATGAGTTTGACATTAGGGCTGGAAAAGGGGCGCTAACTAGGACTGGTAGTATGTCAGGTGGAAATCAACAAAAGCTTATTATTGCTCGAGAAGTTGAACTTTCCCCCGAGGTTTTTATAGTTGCACAGCCGACTCGAGGCTTGGATGTGGGAGCTATTTCGTATATTAGAAAGCGAATTATAGAAATTAGAGATCAAGGAGCGGCAGTACTACTTATTTCTTTCGAATTAGATGAAATTATGAATCTTTGTGATAAAATTGCAACAATTTCAAAAGGGTCAATTGTTGGTATTTCGAATGCAGGAGAAATTACAGAAAGAGAAATAGGTGCCATGATGGCCGGTTCAAAAAAGCAAGCTAGTGAGGTGCAAAAATGAAGCAAAAACAATTAAAGATGGTAGATCATAATAGACATGCTTTTGTCAATTTTTTACTCCACTCAGACTCTGCTGTATCTGTGCTAGTTGTTCTTTTGGGATTCTTTGTTGGGTCAATTCTTGTTCTTATAGTTGGAAGAAACCCTGTAGGTATGTATCAATCATTTTTACAAGTTCTTACAGGTATCTTTTGGAATAATAGGGGTGAAATGAGATGGGAAATTCGCTATGTTGGGGAGTGGATAAATATTTCAGTTCCATACATACTTTGTGGTCTCACGATGGGCTTTGCCGCTCGCGCAGGTCTTTTTAACATTGGTGGCGAAGGGCAATATTTAGCTGGTTTAACAGTTGCAACTGTTGTGGGCATTTATGGACCTCAGGTTATTGGTATTCATTGGTTATTGGCAGTTGTTCTTGCTATAATTGCTGGTGCAATGTGGGGAGGAATTGTCGGCTTCCTAAAAGCAAAGTTTGAAGTATCGGAAGTAGTTGCAACTATTATGTTAAATTACATAGCCTTGTTTTTATCGCGTATTGTATTATTACGCATACCGGGTGCCAATACGTATCAAACACCAAATTTTCCTCTTACAGCTTCTTTACGTTTAGGGTTTTTAGATACCCTTACTAATACATCAAAAATGAATTTAAGTATACTTTTTGTAGCAATTGCAGTTATAGTATACTGGTTTTTAATGGAAAAAACCAATCTTGGCTTTGGTCTTAGAGCTACGGGTTATAATAAAGATGCAGCCCGTTGCTCTGGGATTCCTGTAATTAAGAGCATAGTTCTTGCTATGGCTATATCAGGTGCCTTTGCTGGTCTTGCAGGGGCTTCTGTTGCTTTAGGGTCTTTTGAATTTGGACGCATTCCAACAGTCCTAGAAGGTTATGGATTTGCTGGGATTGCAGTAGCCCTTGTTGGAAACTCAACTGCTGGTGGAACTTTAGTTGCAGGCTTATTATTTGGGATGTTAGCTCGAGCACAAGGTATTATGCAAGATAATGGTATACCCAAAGAAATTACTCTTATTATTCAAGGGCTAATAGTTGTATTTATTGCACTTCGTGCTGGACTTAAAATGTATCTTGCATATCAGCAAAAAAAAGAACTTGAGCAAAGTTTAATAAAAGAATCGAACATAAGTATCGACAAAGGAGATAAATAATGGACGTACTATTTGGAATGATTCCTTCAATACTAATGATTGTATCTCCTATTTTAATAGCAGCAGCTGGTGGTATGATTTGTGAAAAATCTGGTGTTGTAAATATTGCACTTGAAGGATTAATGGGCATGGGTGCTTTTACTGCTGCAGCAACACATGTGTTACTAGAAAGTTCGTTTGGTGGCTCTGTATGGATAGCCTTGCTTTTTGGCGCTATTACAGGTGGAATTTTTTCTCTTATACATGCATATGCTGCAGTATCATTAAATGCCGACCAAACAATTTCTGGAACAGGTATCAACTTATTATCAACAGGGTTAACAGTATTTTTCTCACAAATTTTATTTAATGCTGATAGGACAAGACAATATAAACTCGGAATGCTGCCAGGTGCTTTTGGAATATACCCCACTGCTATTATTGCTCTTGTAGTTATTGTGGCTGCATGGTTTTTTCTTTATAAGATTCCATTTGGCTTACGGCTTCGTGCATGCGGAGAGCATCCCCATGCAGTTGAGTCTGCAGGTGTTAAGGTTAAAAAAATGAGATATATTGCAGTTTTAATTTCTGGTGTTTTGGCTGGATTAGCTGGAGGTTGTTTAGTTTTAACACAGACTATTCAATACACTTCAAATACCATAAATGGTGCAGGGTTTATAGCAATAGCAGCCGTTTCATTTGGTAGGTGGCGCCCGTTAGGAATAACAGGGTCTTCTCTATTATTTGGTTTTGCTGTTGCCTTTGCAATTTATGTTGTCAATATTCCATCTCTTCGTGATTTATTTCCATCTGAGTTCTTTAGTTTATTACCATATGCAATAACTCTCTTAGCCTTAGTAGTTTTTAGTGGTAAAAATCATGCACCAAAGGTTGCAGGGAAGCCATATGAGCAAGGTTCTAGCTAAACATGATTAGTAAAGATTTAATTTTAAAATTATTCGAAGGCTTTTCTATTGAACGCTGGACGGATTTAGTCCGTCCATTTGACTTAATTGAAATGGACAAGTCGAGTGAAAAAATGGTAATTGCATATATTCTAGCAAAATTTGAAGAGAACGAAGGCAAAGTTATTGATTGGCAATGGCTAATGTATGCATCACTTTTTGAAATTTTGAGAAAAATTGCTTTATGTGATATAAAATCACCATTACAAAGAAGGATTAAAAACGATTATCCTCAAGAGTATGAGCAGCTAAATGAGTGGGTTTTACAACAATACAAAGATATCATTACAGATAAAGAATTATTTAGTATGTTTTCATCATATATTCGTTCTCAAAATAAAAAAAATGATACCCCATCTTTAACTCAAAGAATTTTTATTGCTGCACATAAATACTCAGCTTTACGTGAGTTTGAAATGCTTGCTGTTGTGAATGAAGATTTTCGATTAAAAAACATTAAGCGCTCTTTAAATGGTGATATTCAACCATTTTTAGACTTAAAAGGGTTACAACTTTTAATGACCAAGCAAAAACCGTATGAGTTTTTAATGGTTATAGAACAATTACGTTTTCAAGCGCGCTGGAATCAAACTCCTCGAGTACCCAAAACGACAGTTTTAGGACATTCATTTTTTGTAGCTATACTAACATTGTTACTCAGTAGACATTCTGCTGATTTTTACTCACAACAAATAGGAGAATCCTTTTCATTTTGCGAAAAGCGGCTTTACAATAATTATTTTTCAGCTCTTTTTCACGACCTTCCTGAAGCTGTTACACGGGATATTATATCGCCAGTAAAACAAGCAACCGACACTCTTTCTTCAATTGTTAAGGAAATAGAGGCCGACATGATAAGTGAAGAGCTTATTCCGTTAATGGAGGACTTTTACGCGAAGGAGTTAGTTTTTTTTACTGACGATGAGTTTGAAAATAGAATATTATTTGATTCTCCAAATGGAAAGATACCTCTTTGTGATTTAAGTTTTGAAGATTTGAACTCTAAGTACAATGTTGATTCTTTTTTTCCAGTTGATGGAAAAATAGTTCGGTGTTCAGATCACATAGCAGCATATGTTGAAGCGCACAGTTCAATTGCCCATGGGATTACCTCTAAGCAATTAACAAAAGGGAAAGTAAACTTACTAAATTTATATCCAAAAGGAAATTTAATAAGTGGTATTGATGTGCACTCAATATTTACATCATTTGATTAAATATACTTTAAAAAGATACCGATAGTATAGTGTATGAAAAATATATATCGTAGTATACTATGTCTATTCATGGTATGTTTAATGTATCCAATAGTCTCTCAAAGTATTACACATACTGTTCAGAAATCCGAAACCTTGTATTCTTTGAGTAGGCGTTATGGTGTTACTGTTAAAGAAATTCAAGATGCGAATGGACTTGGTAGTAGTAATGCGATATCAATTGGACAAGCTCTTATAATACCTAATCAAAATGTACCTTCACAAACTACTAGTTCTTCTAGTTTTGAAAAGTATACTGTAGTAGCTGGAGATACCTTATACAGTATTTCAAGAAAAAATGATATTAGTGTAGATCAGCTACGAAGTATTAACAATTTGTCGGCAACATCGGTATTGAAAATTGGGCAAGTTCTTAAGATTCCAGAATCAACACACGCTATTACACAAACAACCCAGCCAAATGTACCAATTCAAATTGGGAATGAAGATCCACGAGAAGTTACGGGAAAAAAAGGGAACATTAACTTAGTTTGGCCTGTAAAAGCCATTGAGGTAGAGTATGTAACAGGAAAAATTTCTGGCGTTGCGTTAACAGGACAACAAAGCGAAGATGTAAAAGCTATTCGCTCTGGAACAGTAATGTTTAGTGGTGTTTATAGAGGTTTTGGGCAAGTAGTTTTTGTTCAAGATACAAATGAACATATATATGTATATACTGGCTTAAGTTCTTTATCGGTAAAAAAGGGTGACTATGTTCAGTATGGGCAAGTAATTGGAAATATAGGTAATGACACCTTATCATCAAAATCTAGAATGAATTTTATGGTGTATAAACAAGGTAAACCAATCGACCCAGCCCAAGCTCCACGTGGTTGATGTAGAAATTGGCATTCCTGCCAACTTCTACTGTGTAAAACTTTAGAAGACTAAATCTATTACTTCTTCAATCCTCGAAACTGGGTGAAATGTAATTCCTTTTTTTACATGCTCAGGTATTTCATCTAAGTCACGGATGTTTTGTTTTGGAATAATGACCTGTGTAATTCCATTACGTCTCGCAGCAACTGCCTTTTCTTTTAAACCACCAATAGGGAGTACCTGACCTGTTAATGATAATTCACCCGTCATAGCAATATTTTTCTTTATTGGTTTGTTTCTTAATAAAGACAATAAGGTTGTTACCATTGTTATCCCTGCAGAAGGGCCATCCTTTGGAGTTGCACCTTCTGGAATATGCATGTGAATAGTATTCTTTGCAAAAAAGTCTTCTGCTTTTATTTCATTTGTTAAGGCGTAAGATCGTACCCAAGACATTGCTATGCTTGCAGACTCTTTCATTACTTCGCCTAATTTACCTGTAAGCTTCAATCCTTCTTTTCCAGGTATGCTAATTGCTTCTAAAAGAAGGGTATCTCCGCCCATACTCGTCCATGCCAAGCCTATAGCAGTGCCTGCAACATCAGCTTTCTTCTTATCATCTTCATCGCTAAAGATCGGCTTACCCAAATATGTAATAATATCTTGTATATTTGGACTAAAGGGTTTTTCAAAAAGTTTATTCACCTCTTGCTGCATTTTCTTTTCTTCTTCAGTTACAAGGGGCTTTTTATTACTTTTTTTAGATACTCCTTTCTGCCCTTTTTGATCTTCATCAAACTGCTTTTTTGACTCTAAACGTATGGCTAATAGATCATCAAGTTTTTTTTCGTTTTCCGGAGTACTAATTAATGCCGTTGCATATTTTCTATGGATTTTATCTAAGTTCTTTTCAAAGTTTCTAACTCCTGCTTCTCTGGCATATGAGTTTGCAATAAACATAAGTGTTTTTATATCATAGCGAACAATATTTTTTGGAAGTCCATTTTTTAGTAAACTTTTTGGTACAAGATATTTTTTTGCGATCGCTACTTTTTCTTGATCGATATATCCTGATAGATGAATAATTTCTGCCCTATCACGAAGCGGAGATGGGATTCCATCTAGAGAATTTGCTGTTAAAATAAATAAAATATCTGATACATCAAATGGAATGTCTAAATAATGATCTCTGAAATTTTTATTCTGTTCTGGATCTAACACTTCTAATAAAGCACTTGATGGGTCTCCATGATAACTTGAGCTCATTTTATCTATTTCATCTATCATAAAAACAGGTGAGCGCGATTTTACTACTTTTAACCCTTGAATTATCTTACCAGGCATTGCTCCGATGTATGTTCGTCGATGTCCCTTAATTTCTGCTTCATCACGCATACCACCTACAGAGAAGCGAAAAAAAGGCTTATTCATTGCTTTTGCAATAGAGTGCCCAACACTGGTTTTACCTACGCCTGGTGGACCAACTAGCAATAGTATAGAACCCTTACTGTCATTTTTTAGTTTTCTCACTGCTAGATATTCTATAATTCTTTTCTTCACATCTTCTAATCCATAATGATCTGCATTTAAAATATGTTTAGCAGCTTCTAAACTAAAGTTCTCTGGGTAAGATTCTTGCCACGGTAAAGAAAGAATTGTTTCAAGGTATGTTCTGGTAATCATAAAATCACCTGAATGAGGATCCATTAGTCCAAATTTTTCAAGCTCAGTTGTGAGTGTTTCAAGCACTTCTCCTTCAAAGTTAAAAGCTTCAATGCGCTCTTTAAATTTTTGATAATCGGATGACTTTGAATCGCTAGCCATTCCCAGTTCTTCTTTGATAGTTTTTAATTCTTCTTTTAGAAAATATTCTCGTTGATTTTTTTCAATTTTATCATTAAGTTCAGTTTGAATTTTCTTCTGTATTCTTAAAAGCTCTTGTTCTTTTTTTATAAAAACTAATACGCTTTCCATTCTTCTTGGTATGTTTTGTATTTCTAGAATTCTTTGCTGGTCCTCTTTGTCAACATTTAGTATTGATGCAATAAAATCTGCTATCTTACCAGGATGGTCAATGTTAATCATATTTAGGCGCATCTCTTCAGAAAACAGAGGATTATTTTCTGAAATTTCTTTCATTTCGCTAATCAAAGTTCTCGTTAATGCTTTTACTTTTGAATTTTGCTCATCAGTATCATTTAAATAACTTACTGCAGCTACTATTGGGTTTGTGTTATTTAGTTGTTCTATTAGTTTAATTCTAGTGAGTGTTGAAATAAAGATATTCACTCCACCATCAGGCAAATTTATTTTTTTGATGATTCTGGCTAATGTTCCAACTTGGTGTAAGTCGTGGAAACTAGGATTTTCTACTTCGTTTTTTACTAAAACAATACCAATATGACCATTATCATTATATGCTTCTTCAACAACCTTTACATCATCGGCTGAGCTAATCATTAAAGGAGTGAAAATTCCAGGGAAAATTGGTCTACCATTCAGAGGTAATATTCTAAGAGTGTTTGAAAGTGGTTTTTCAACTGTCACGAGTTTATCTGACATACGATCTCCTGCGTATAGTATAATTTTTGCTTATATTAAATATAGTAAAAATCATACTTAAAAACAAGTGATTTATAAAAATATTTTGGTAAACAAGGGTATTAAAATATGTGTAAGCTTGTGAATTTATCTGATATATGATATTATAGTTTACATGAAGCACACATTAGTTTCTGCAGGCTTAAAGCTATCAGTTTTAACCTTATTATCTCGAGTACTAGGCTTAGTAAGGGAAATGACAAAGGCACATTTTTTAGGCACCTCTGCTTTAGCAGACGCCTTTGGTATCGCCTTTATGATACCCAATCTCTTGCGTCGTCTTTTTGCCGAAAATTCAATTTCTATTGCATTTATTCCCACCTTTAAGTCCTACCTCGAAGATACTTCTTTAGATACATCTGTAATAAAAAAATTTATTAGTGCAACATTCACTTTAGTAAGTTTTTTTAGTGCCGCAGCTGTGACTATAGGTATAATTATTACACCATATATATTACCCTTTTTTGTAGAAGATAATTCTTCTGTAATAATAGAGGAAATGACCTTTTTAACGCGGGTAATGTTTCCGTATCTTTTTGTTATTTCAGTAGCGGCTTTTTTTCAAGGTATATTAAATGGTGTCAAAATATTTACACCTTCTGGGTTTACACCAATACTTTTTAATATAAGTGTAATTGCGGCAACCTACATACTTTCACCGTATGCGCAGAATCCTGCACGGGCAATGGCGTATGGAGTTATTGCAGGCGGATTTTTACAGGCAATATTTCAGCTTCCCTTTGTTATAAAAGCGGGCTTTGTACCTTGTATAACAAGCATAAAAAAGGCTTTTCAAAATCCTGGTACAAAGAGAGTCTTAGCGCTCATTGCTCCAACCGTGGCAGGGGTGGCCGTTTACCAATTGAATGATGTTGTATCCACAATACTTGCTGGCCGTCAAGGAGAAGGTATTGTTTCAAGTTTACAGTACTCAATTCGATTGCAAGAGTTAATTCTTGGAATCTTTGTTGTATCAATTGGGACAGTTATTTTACCTGATTTATCTAGCTTTGCTAAAAATGATGATTGGAAATCTTTTAATGAAATTTTAATGAAGGCAACGCATATCATTGCTATTGTTACGATTCCAATAACTTTTTTTGCTCTTTTATTTGGTGAAAACATTATTCGACTTGTGTATGAATCAAATCAGTTTTCTTCTGACTCTGTTTCTCTTACCTTAGATGCATTTACATTTCATATTGTTGGTATATATTTTATTGGTTTAAACAGAATAATAGCACCAGCCTTTTATGCGCAACAAAACACCAAATTACCAACACTTGCTGGGATGATTGGCTTTGGTGCAAATATTTTACTGGCAATTGTATTTGTTCAGTTTTTGGATGGCGGTGGTATTGCTTTGGCGTTGTCTTTGGCAAGTGTTATAAATACAGTTATGTTATTTGTGTTTTTACGCCAAACAAAAAAAGTTAATTTAAAAAGCTTTTTATATTCAAATTTTAGATATGCATTAAAACTTGTTATTTTTTCACTTATTGCATTAAGTGCTGTATATTTCGTAAAAGACTTTTTCTTTGCCTTTTTTGCCAATAATCATCGTTTTATTGCACAGGGTATTCCTTTGCTTCTGTGTGTAATTATTTTTGCCTTAGTGGGATTTGCCCTGTTATTTTTTACACGCGATTCATTACTAATGGCTATTGTGAAAAGAAAAAAATCATAGGTTTATAGTAAGATTGTCTAAATTATAGAAATAGCTTATTATCATTGAAGCAAGAATTTCCTATATGTTAGTACTTGGTTTAATAAATATATTCTTTCTATTTTTTAAATATAATACCAATGAAGTTGAAGCTGAAATAATATCACTAATTGATTCTGCTAGTAAGATTGCCCAAAAACCAAGAGGCGTAACACGTGGCAATATTATGGCAAGAGGAGTTAGCAATAGTAATTTTCTAAGCATTGCAAGAAATACTGACATTTTAGCTCTGCCTGTAGCAACAAATGCTTGTTGACATGCCATTTGAATACCCATGAATCCCATACCGAATATATATACTCTAAGAGGGTTTGAGCCCAGATTAATGAGGGATTGGTCATCAGTAAAAAGTGCTATAAAAGAATCTGGTGTTATGAGTATTGCAGATACCATAACCACAGCAAAAAAACAATTTATTATTAATAAATATTTAAAAGCTTCTTTTGCCCTAGAAACATTTTGTGCTCCAAAATTAAAACTCATTATAGGTTGAGCGCCTTGTCCTAGTCCGAGCATTGGTAAAAAAACAATCTGCATAAGGCTAAAAAATATAGCCATTAGTGCGACATGCATATCACCACCATATTCTTGCATGCCCTTATTAAAAACTAACTGTATAAGGCTTTCTGTTGCTTGCATAATAAAGGTAGCAATTCCGAGCGATATGATTGACTTTATTATTAAAGGCGAAAAAATAAGATTTTTCTTTCTAATGCGTAGAGTACTTTTTTTGCTTAGTAAAAAGCAAAAAACCCATACTGCTGAAACTGCTTGACTTATGATAGTGGCTAAGGCAGCACCTTTTACACCCATATTAAAATAGAAAATAAAAATTGGATCAAGAATTATATTTAATACACAGCCTATAATAACAGTCATCATACTGGTTTTTGCAAAACCTTGATTAGTAATAAAAGTATTTAACCCAAGTGTTGTTTGTACAAATATTGTTCCCATCAAATAAATTGATAAGTAATCTGAAGCAAGTTGTATTGTGTTTGTGCTCGCTCCAAAGGCAAATAAAAGCGGTTCTCTAAAAATTAAAAAAATAATGGTTAGAACAGTTGATATGCATAATATTAAGCTTATTGCATTTCCCAAGAGTTTTTCTGCTGTAGCAACATCCTTTGACCCCATTGCAATGGATGCCCGAGTTGCACCACCAACACCAATAAAAGCAGCAAAGGCAATAATCAAAGATAATATGGGAAAAGAGACCCCAAGTGCAGCTAGTGCAAACGAACCAACTTCTTCGATTCGGCCAACAAATATTCTGTCAACTACATTGTATAATAGCTGTACCATTTGAGCTAATACTGTTGGGATTGCCATTTTAAACACTAAAGGTAAAATGGGGGCAGTTTCTAAGTGGCTTTTTTGCATAGGCAATTATAAGTAAATATAACTAAACAGTCAATACAAAAGCTATTTTTTTATTTCTATTGGAGTATGGAGCATTGGACAACCTAAATCCATATTAAACTTTTTTTCTGAGCCAATAGTGGTTAGTGGGCCATGTTTT
>CAYJGO010000006.1:19119-30421 GCA_964369855.1 uncultured Treponemataceae bacterium
TATCTTTGCTGTAAATTTATTGTATTTAACATTAATATTTTACTTTTTATATTTGCAATAAGAAAAGTTTTTGCGTAAGGATTGGTTGTTTTGCCAATAGTACCAGAAAGTAATGAGTCTCCAGTAAAAAAACAGTTAGCAATTTTAAATGCCATTGAATCAGATGTGTGGCCCGAAACAGAATAGTAGTTAACTTCAAATGTGCCAGCTTTAATAATACCATCACCTTTTAATATTATTGCGTCATCTCCAATAAGTTCAGAATCTGCTGCATATATTTTTGGAGAGTATATCTTTCTTAACGTTGAAACACTTTCTGCCAAGGCACCATG
The DNA here is from genome assembly GCA_964369855.1 of uncultured Treponemataceae bacterium. Taxonomy (GTDB): domain Bacteria; phylum Spirochaetota; class Spirochaetia; order Treponematales; family Treponemataceae; genus CAYJFX01. Next base: position 19,452 of record CAYJGO010000006.1, read on the forward strand.
GCTGTGAGTAACAAAAACTGCTTCAAGTGAATAATTTTCAGATTCAATATGCTCAATCATTTGAGGTGTGAGTTGGCCAGGATCTATCATGATAGCTTCTTTACTTTCTTGGTCTATAAGTATATAGCAATTCGAATTTCTGTTTAAGTTTTTGTGATGATAAATTTTCATTATTCAGCTCCTCCAAAGTTCAACACCTTACTATCGTCAGGATCAAAAACTGCTTCACGAGTATTTGAAGATTTAAAAGTTACATTCTCATGCTTACTATGTAAAAAACATGTTTTTTTCAAGTTACAATTGTTAAAAGTCGTATTAATAAAACTAGCCCTAATAAAAGTTGAGCTAAATAAATCAGAATCATCAAAACTTGTATTCATTGTAGTTATACCATTAAAGTTGGAATCAATTATGTCAGCATTAATAAATGATGAGTTTGAAAATGTTGAACCTGAAAATGATGTAAAGTGAATATTAGTTTTATTAAAATTACATTTTGAAAAAGAGGTAAAATTAAGAAGGCACATTCGTAACCTTGAGCTTTCAAAGTTAACATCATTAAACGTACAGTTTTGAAATGTACAACCAAAAAACATTTTTTCCGAAAAGTCGTTACTTGAAAAATCTATGTTATCTATTTTTAATCCCACAATCTTAGTGTTATCGTTTATATAATCTATTATATTTGTTTGTTCAGGTATAGAATTATCGAACATAAAAACTCCTAAAATAAAACCCAGTTATAAAATAAAAAAAATATTGCTACTTACATGGTATGATATTGCACATATTTAGTCAAATGGTTATTATAAGATATGTGCTATAAATGTTTAAAAATGCTATCTTTTTTATCACCAATTTCTCGTAGTGAGGTATGTCCACACTGTGGAGCTGATGTTCGTTGTTGTAAAAATTGCAAGCACTATTCACTTGGGCAACACTATGATTGTAAAGAGCATGTTCAAGAGTTTGTTGCAGATAAAGAGAAGGCAAATTTTTGTGATTGGTTTATGTTAAATTCAATTACAAACGACTCATTAAAGAACGAAAATGAGAAACAAAATATATCGCTTAGAGACAATTTTAATTCATTATTTGGAGAGTAGTTTTGGCTGAAAAAATAGATTTTATATTTTTCGACTCAGGAACGGGTGGGTTACCCTATATGCAGTATCTCATAGAAAAAAATCCAGTAGCAAAATGTATTTACTTAGCAGATACAATGAACTTTCCTTATGGAGAAAAAACACCTAAAGAAATAACACTTGCAGCAAGTACCGCTTTGAAAGCAGTGTTTAAGAAATATTCACCTCGAGCAGTGGTAATTAGTTGTAATACACTATCTATAATAGCACTTGAGTTTTTTAGACACGAATTCCCAGAAATCGCATTTGTTGGAACTGTACCTGCAATAAAACTTGCAGGTAATATTTCTAAGAATAGGCGTATTGGTTTATTAGCTACAAATAGAACAGTTGAGAGTGATTATGTAAAAAAATTAATTAGTGATTTTGCACCTGACTGTACAGTAGTTTCTCGAGGAGATCCCGATTTAATATCATTTATAGAAAATTCATTTTTTTTTGCAACTGAAGAACAAAAAAAAGAGGCCGTATATCCTGCTATTGATTTTTTTAGAAAAAAAGAAGTTGATACTATTATATTGGGGTGTACACATTTTTTACACATCGTAGATATCTCTACAAAACTTGCAACACCAGATATGAAAATAATTGATTCTTGCGCTGGAGTTGTAAACCAAGCTTTGAGGGTAGCTCCCTTAGAACAAGCAGAAAATGATATTTATTTTAGTCCATTGTTCTTTGTAACCGGTAAAAAAAATGGGATTACTGATGAAACATTTTTTGAGAGGTACCAAATAATTGCAAAAAAAATGGGCATCAGGTACGGCGGGTTTTTAGATGGTTAACCATATAAGAGTGAGCATTTCTACTCATTCTTATATGGTATATTTTAGGTAGTTTTTTTATAACTGTCGATTCTTGTTGTTATACAGTTTCTAAAACCGCATATATTTCTTTTTCGATTGTATCACAAAGTATCTTTGCAGCTTTTTTTGCTTCATCTAGTGTAGAGGTAATAGGTTCTACACAATTAATATAAAACTTGATTTTTGGCTCTGTTCCACTTGGTCTTGCACTCACAACTGTTCCACCTTCTAGGTAAAATTGTAGTACATTACTAGATGGTAAGTCCAAAAGTGTTTTAGCTGTTGGATTTACTGGGTCGTAGCAAAAGCCTTGACCTACATCTCTTATAGTTTTCACTGTCTTGCCGCCCAGAGTTTTCAGCCCATCTTCTCTTAATCTTGACATTAAGTTTTTCATTGTAGTAGTTCCAGAAGAGCCTAAAAAGTTTTTAGCGATAGCACGGTCTTCATAATAGCCGTATTCTGTGTAAAGGTCATCCAAACGTTCTAATAGACTTTTGCCGTGTGATCTCCAATATAACGTCATTTCTGCACACATTGCTGCAGCTGAAACGCCGTCTTTGTCCCTAACATCTGTTTCAACATTGTACCCATAGCTTTCTTCAAAGCCAAAGATATAGTTTTTGTCACCGTTTGTTTCAAAGTTTTGCATTACAGAGGCTATCCATTTAAATCCTGTTAAACATTCAGCAAGGTATACGCCATTTTTCTTTGCAATTGCATCAACCATCGGAGAGGTAACTATAGATCGAATCATGGCTGGATTTTTTGGCATTTTAGAAAGTTCTTTTCTGGAGTGAATGATATAGTCAGTCAAAAGAACACCCATTTGGTTTCCTGATATAAGAACATAGTTTCCATCTTTTTCAGGAACAGCAGATCCAAAACGATCGGCATCGGGGTCTGTTGCCATGACAACATCAGCTTTTTCCTTTTTAGCTAAATCTACGGCCATTTTTAATGCAGCTGACTCTTCTGGATTTGGTTTATCAACTGTAGGAAATTTGCCATCTGGGCTTCGCTGTTCTGGTACAGTAATAACTGTGAGACCTAAATCTCCTAGTACTTTTTCTACATGCATTGCTCCAGTTCCATGAAGAGGTGTATATACAACTCTGACCTCTTTTGCTTTTTCCTTAATAAGTTCAGGGCGGAAAAGTTGAGCTTTACACATTGCCCAATATTTTTCATCAATTTCAGAATCTATCATTACAAGTTTTCCTTGAGAAAGAGCATCTTCTTTTGAAATTGTTTTAACGGTTGTCACTGCATTTACTTCTGAAATAATTCCTGTGTCGTGTGGTTCTGTTACTTGGGCTCCATCTAACCAATAAGCTTTATATCCATTATATTGTGGTGGATTATGAGATGCGGTGACTACAACTCCAGTGACACAGCCTAATTCGCGAATTGCAAAAGATAACTCGGGAGTGGGTCTAAGTCCTGTAAATAAGTATGTCTTAAATCCATTAGCACAAAATATCAAAGCTGCATTTAAAGCAAACACATCAGAATATTGACGAGAGTCATATGCTATTACTGCTGATAAAGTTCCATCTTTTGCTTTATCGGGAAGGGCTTTTATACAATAACTTGCTAAGCCCTGTGTTGCTTTGTTAACAACTAAAGAGTTCATGCGGTTTGTTCCCCCGCCAATTATTCCTCTTAATCCACCTGTTCCAAACTCTAAGTTTTGGTAAAATCTATCTTCTAGCTCAGCCATGTTTTCTGCATTTATTAAATCTACTATTTCTTGCTTAAAACCTTCGTTTGTTTCTTCTTCGATATACGATGTTGCTCGTTTTAATAATTCTTGCTTGTCCAAAATGCTCTCCTATAAAATTAATTAATTGCAATTGAATATACAATTAAAAATTGTGCTGCTAAATACGTTACCATGACAATGAATCTGTGCATTGGGAATTCCTTGACAAAGATTGTACGCGATAATGCTGCATCTGATATTAAAAAAACTAAACTACCAATAAAAAGAAGGGTAATGTTTGTTGGAATAGCAGCAAAGCCACCTTGTATATAATGGCCAATTAATAAAAATAAGGATATTGCATTTATTCCAACCAGCAATAAAGCATAAAGAACAACAGCAACACCAATAGGGCCTTTTTGACAATTATTCATAAACCATGTTGCAACTACAAGTGCTAAGTACACAATAATTGCTATAACAATAAATGAAGTAGGAAGTGGTAAAAATGAAAAAACTGATAGAATAACTATTAAGTAAAAAATATGTCCAATAAAAAATGCTAATAAGCCTCTAACGAAATTTTGTGTTTCGTGCTGCTTTAGTAAATACATGTCTCCCATTCCGCCAAAAATTATTCCGAGCGATAGCAAAACAGTATTTTGTTCTAGCACACTTTGTCCTCGTGAGAGGGCAATGAAACCCCAATATCCAAATAATAGCATTGGCATCAGAAAGGCTTTTGTTAAATCTGCAAGCTTATTCTTGTTACGAACGCATACAGCCAAGTGATAAATTGATACACAAAAAAATGGTATACTCCAAAGTAAAAATGAATTATTCATGAGTCAATTATACTACATGTTGTTGAAATAGTAAAGAAATATTAAGCCTTAAAAATCAAAAACATGTAGGTGTGATAATTAAACTGTTTCTTCAGCAATTTTGAAATGTGAGACAGCCTCATGCAAAAATGCTACACTTTCTTTTCCAGTGTTGACACCAGTAACTACTTCAGAAGAAGCTCGTGTGATTTGTCTGATATCAGATTTTATTCCTTCAAGTAATTCCCTAATATGACCAGTAGATTCAATTTGTGAGCTTTTTGCACGTCCTGTACTATCTAGAATATCCTCTGAACTTGATTTTATTTCATGAGTAATTTTATCAACACCAATCATGCCTTCAAATACTTGTCTTGATCCAATAGCTTGTTCTTGCATGGCATTTTTAACTTCTTCAGATATTTGTGATACCTTTGAAATTACGTCAACAGTAAGAGTTGCTGCACTGTTTAATTTTGAAGAGAAGGACATAATCTCTTCAATGTGGGCTTTAATAGATGCTATTACATTTGTTGCATTTTTAGACTGAATTGAAGTTGTTTCAGCAAGCTTTCTAATTTCATCTGCAACAACAGCAAACCCTTTTCCCGCTTCACCCGCATGGGCCGCTTCTATGGCTGCATTCATAGCTAGTAGATTTGTTTGTGCCGCAACACTAGCAATGAGCTCGTTTATTTGAACAAGTGAAGCAGATCCTGTGCTAACATCTTGTAGCTTTGCACTTGTTTCACCTAACACAGAGTGCTCTTCTTCTACATTTTTTACAAGTTGGGAAACGAGCAAACTCATTGAACTTGTGCTTGAATCAATAGAAGCAATATTCTCTGACATTTGTTTGATGGCACTTGAAGACTCTTCAAGATATGCACTTTGATCAAGAATTTGATTGCTTAACTTTTCAATAGAATGTTCTATTTCTTCTACAACCAAACTCGTGCTTTCCATTACAGATGAAATGTCATCAGAAATATATGAAGCTGATTTTTCAACTTTTTCAGTACTCTTCATAGCTTCTTGGGTGACATCAGCAAGATCATCATTAACATTGGAGATATTATCTGAGGCGTTATACATTACTTTTGCTAGTTTTGTTAAATTTATTCTAATCTCATTTAAACCATCAGATATGCTTTGTGCTTCAGTAGTAGAAAAATCAATTGATTTTCCAGTAAAATCGCCAGAAGCTAATACTTCACATTCACTAGCAAGTAAAGAAAATGGTTTTGCAATTTTTTTACTTGCTAAGGCAATTAACAAACAGCCAAGAATAATACATACTATAGCTATAATTATTGAGCGAATAATTAAGGCGTATAGTTCTTGATATAAATCCGAAACTGGACCATATAAGACATCTACCCAAGGTGTGTTTTGTATAGGCGTTGATGTCATGTATAAGGTGTCGTAAAAGTTAGTAGTATTATTTTGCATGTTAATGTCGGCACTGAAAATGTCTAATACAGGAAAGTTGCTTTTTACAAAAGGTGAATCAATGTGGTGCCCAATAACATCATTATTAAGGCTTATTATAATTATACCATTTTGATCAATAATAAAATTTCTAGAGTTTTCTGAAACTACTAAGTTACCTGCGGTTTCAGCAAGCGTGGATAAGTCAAGGTCTAATGCAACAACACCTCGAACGGAACCATTTGGGCTAAATGTAGCCTTTGAAATTGTCATTGATCGCAAGCCTGTTTGTGCATCTGTGTAAGGAGGTGTAAAATAATATTCACCATTATTTTTTATGGCTCCCTCGTACCACGGTCTTTCATAAAAACTCCAGCCTTCAGGAGGAACCCAACCATTACCAATTGTAAAGTATGGGTCTTCACCTGAATAAGGATGGTTTCCATAATATATGTTTAAATTGGCATCCCTTTCATACATGTACGTTATAAACTCTTCAAATTCTCTATAATCCTCAGTTACTTCTAGTAAGTAAACCACAGTGTCAACTGTGTGCATGGTGCTAGATAGAATATTAGTTATTTGTTCTTCTATCGATAATGCTGTTGCATCCAATGTGTGCTCAATATTTTTTCTTAAAGAATTATTGGCATTAAATATAAATACTCCAGCTAGAATACTTACAATTGTTAACAGTACAAACAAACTTGTTCTTGCAATGTTAAACGACAGGGATTTTTTCATTTTATACCTTCTTTTTTAAATAAAATATGAAAGAGATTTTAGTACGTGGGTTTACTTTAAACTGTAAAAAACTAAAGTTCAATATTTAAAGTAAACATCTCAAACTTATAACAAATAAAAAAGAAAAAAGTTACACACTTTTTTTTATTTAATATATTATCGATGATGAAAATAATTCTTGTGTCATTTTGTTTTATAGGTTATACTTTACGTATGAATATAGGATGGATAGGTACAGGAATTATGGGCTCAGCAATGGCAAGGCATTTTGTTCAAACTGGCCATACCGTTACTGCGTACAATAGAACTTTTGAAAAGGTTGAAGCTTTGAGGAGTTATGGTATAATTCCAGCTAAGTCGATTGGTGATTGTGTAAAGGATGCAGAAGTTGTTTTTAGTATTGTTGGGTATCCACAAGATGTCGAAGAAATATATTTAGGTGAAGGTGGTATTTTCCAATATGCTCAAAGTAATGCAATGTTAATTGATATGACCACTTCATCTCCATTATTAGCAAAAAAACTGTATAATGTTTCAGTGAGTGGTGAAAGCGGAAAGTATTTTAAGATGCTTGATGCCCCCGTTTCTGGTGGAGACAGTGGAGCTAGGAGCGCGACTTTATCCATTATGGTAGGTGGTGAAAAAGAGTATTATGATGAAGCCTTACCTCTTTTTGAAATAATAGGTAAAAATATAAACTATCTTGGTGTAGCTGGGAGTGGACAGCACTGTAAAGCGTGCAACCAGATTGCCGTTGCGGGAAATGTCGTAGCATGCGCAGAAGCTATAACATATGCAAAGTCAAATGGCCTTGATCCTACTGCCGTGCTAGCTGCTATTTCAAAAGGTGCAGCAGGCAGTTGGCAAATGGATAATAATGCGCCAAGAATGGTAGAAGGCGATTACGGGCCGTATTTTATGAATGAACACTTTTTAAAGGATTTAAAAATTGCCCAAAGTGCAATGCGAGAGGTTGGGAAAAACCTTCCAGCCTTAGATATTATCGCTGATATGTATGAGAAGCTTGTTGAAAACGGTCATGGAAAAGAAGGCACACAAAGCATACTGCAAAATTACTAAATTATATTATCTTGAGTTGATTTTTTAGGGTGTTTGTGGTATCATTTATTCATGCAAGATAATACTATTTCATCAGAAAGCATCGTTGGAAAAAGACTCGATAAATTAGTTGATTCAGAAGCAATTTCTTATCTCACATTTAAGAATAATAAAGTAGATATGACAATTGGTAAAATTAGCATAGGGCGCTCTCCATCAAATAGTGTAATAATCGATAATAAGCTAGCCAGTAGAAATCATGCATTAATCCAAAAAATACGAGATGAATTTTTTTTAAAAGATATGGGGAGTACTAACGGTACATTCTTAAATGGGGTAAAAATTCCTGCAGATAAATATGTGCGTATTCGAAGAGGCGATAAAATTACTATAGGTAACGATACAATTGTTCTTTCCTAACCTTACCATATTGAATGGGTATTATGATTATAAGTGATGTTTTTTCAAAATATACTATACCTCAAAAAGATGATTTCTTTACAATCATAACAAAAGCAATTCATGTTTTAAAAAATGAAAATACTGTGCTACGACCTCTCGATGAAACTGGATCGCCAGGAGGGTTTTTAGATATAGCTACTTTTAATGGTTCAATTCCTGTTGTATTAATACCTGATTTGCATGCTAGACTCGATTTTTTCAATGAGATTCTTAATTTTCCTTTTTGCTTTGCGGGTGAATGCTCAGGTGAACTTACAGTAAAAGAAGCCCTGCGTAACGGTAAAGTTTTTGTAGTTTGTGTTGGAGATGGCTTGCATTCTGAAAAGAGAGGATACGGGCGTTGGCTGCTGTCACAAGAAGAGTGGCTAAAAGGAAATACACTAAATAACCACATGTGTAAAGAAATGGAAGAAGGACTAGAACTAATGTCCTGTGTTATGCAATTAAAAGCAGAATGTCCTGATTATTTTCATTTTTTAAAAGGGAATCACGAAAATATATTAAACAGCTATGTTGGTGGAAACCTGCCATTTAGAAAATTTGCTGCAGAAGGGGAGATGGTTAAAGATTTTATGATAAGTGTTTATGGTAGCAAAATTACTCAAGCATATGCTGATTTTGAAAACAACCTTCCTCTGTTTGCAAAAGGAACAAATTTTTTAGTATCACATGCAGAACCACGAAGAGCATTTTCGAGTAATGAGTTAATTAATGCACATTGTGATGAAGATACTATTATTGGACTTACATGGACTCGTAACGAGGAGGCAGATGAAAATGCCGTTAAAACAATGCTGGATCACCTTCTTCCATATAATGATTCTGCAATATATTTTGCGGGGCATAGAACGGTTTCTGGCACGCATAAGAGTTTACGAAATGGTAAATTTATGCAAATACATAATCCAAATGAGCATTATATTATCATCATAAATCAGAAAAAAAAATTTAATCCGTTGTCTGATATTTATAATACAAAAACAGGAAAAATTGCTGGGAGTAATTTAGAAAATGTTTTTTAGGAGAATACCATGAGTTCAATACCTGAAAAAATTGGAAAATATAATATACAAGACGTGGTTGCTAAAGGAGGCATGGGTGTTGTGTATAAAGCAATGCACCCCAACCTCAAGCATCAAGTTGTTATAAAAAAACTCACAATGAGAGGCAACAAGCCAATAGTTGAGCGATTTAAAAGGGAAGCTCGAGTACTTCTTGAATTGCAGCATGCAAATATTGTTCGAATGTTTGATTACTTTACAGAAGGATCTTCTCACTATATAGTACTTGAACTTGTTGATGGGATGTCTCTTGATAAACTTATTAGAAAGGTAAAAAAACTTTCGTGGCAAACAGCGCTTTTAATTGTAAGAGATTCTTGCAAAGCGTTAAAGTTAGCTCACTCAAAAGGTATTATTCATCGTGATATTAAACCTGGGAACATCCTCATATCTACTAAAGGCGAAATAAAGCTTGCAGACTTTGGGATAGCTTCAGAAGAAAAAGAAAGAGAAGTTGAACAGGATATAACTCAAGCAGGTATTACCCTCGGCACTCCTGCATATATGCCACCTGAACAATTTGAGGATAGCAAAAATGTTGATGTACGGGCAGATATTTATGCTCTCGGTGTTATGCTGTATGAAATGGTTACTGGTCAAAAGCCCTATGGTGCAAACATGGTACCAGAAACGCTCATACAAATTAAAAAAGGCCAGTATGTTGCACCTGGTAAACTTGAACAGAATCTTCCGGCAGGAATATGTCGAATAATAAAAAAAATGATGAATCCAAAAACGAAGAAGCGCTATAAAAATGCAGATGCTGTTTTGAAGGCTGTAAATAGTCAACTGAATAAATTTGAAATTAAGCCTATTCGAGTTTCAATGGTTAAGTTGATGCTCATGCAAAATTTTGTAGAGCCAATTTTTATCCCCAAAAATAGGGGTTTACAAAAAATAATTTTTATTGTAGCTGTTTCTATCCTTCTTGTGGCGGGAGGAGTCTTTGCTTGGAAGCAAGGATATATACATAGCACACTGCTACGTAGTCGTTTTACACCAATAAGCGTAACACTTGAAACCTCAAAGGCCTCTGCAATAAGTACTGGTGTGCCTATGAATGCACAGTTTTATTATAATGATAATGCTGATATTCCGAGTGTTGATAATAGTTTTCGGCTTTTTACAAAAGTGCAAGAAACTGATGAAAGTGAAGTGTTTTCAACAAAACCACTTTATGTGCGCCCTGGTATGTATCGAGTAAAGGTAGTTGTCGGTTCAGATGTTTTTTGGAAGTCCCTGATGGTTGATGAAAACGAACAAAATATTGTGTTCGACATATACAATGCAGACAGTAGAACACTCAATATAAATGCCTCTTCTTTTGACTTAGAAACTGGAGAAAATATTACAAGAAGCACAGATTTTTTAGTCTTATTTAATGATGAATGGGTATTACTTGATGAATTAGCAGAAGAGGATTTGAAAACGGGAAATATATTAAAAATCAGAGCGGAAAGCGATGGTTATGTAACTGAACACTTTTCATTGCTTATTGAATGGTATCAAGAAGAACTTAGTATTGAAGCTCTTTTGGAACGTGAATAATAGGGCGTAGAATGGCTTATTATTAATGGTAGGTCTTCGTAATTCTTACTACTTTATATCATTTATTTCAACCTCTTGACAACATTTCAACTTCCTTTTATGCTATAATAACCACCGCAGGTTGTATCTGTGGGGTGAAGGATTATACGAAAATGAAAGAAGTTAACGAAAAACTTGCACGAATT
>CAYJGO010000007.1:0-29846 GCA_964369855.1 uncultured Treponemataceae bacterium
AAAATATTTATCAAGCAGCCTTTGCAAAACGGGCACAGTTTAGAGGACTGGTGTAATTTATTAGAAGATTAGCCTAATAGGCCTAATACTTCAATATACATTCGAGGGGTATGGAAAGGCCCCTTATACATATTTCCCTTTAAGTCTGTAGACCGTGTCCCATCTCTATGAAAATACCCAAAACAGGATCCATTTACAGTGTCTAAAAAGTGCTGTTTAAAATAAGTATGCGACCGCATAAATTTTTCTTTATATGATTCATCACCCGTTATTTTATATGCATACATCGTAGCTATCACGGCCTCATTTTGGGGCCACCAAAACTTCATATCATGCCAATACTCACTACAACTCTTTCCATCTAAGTCCCTAAAATATATAATTCCACCATATTGATCATCCCAGCCCCACTTCCACATCCAATCCAACATTGTTATGCCAAGGCTTTGAAGCTCTTTATCTTTTCGATACATACCTTCTTTCATTATAAACCAAGCCCCTTCAATTGCATGTCCAGGATTTAATTGCCTACCTTCAATATGTTCGTGTTGAATGGAACCATCAAAGCTACACTGTTCAAGTACTACTCGTAGTTCAGGCCGTATAAAATATGTTTTTATCTCATGTAATTGAGTATCTATAACATCATTACATAAAGAAATTTTTTCAGAATCAAACTCTTCAAAAGCAAGCCGTAGCTCTGCAACGGTATTCAACAATATCATCGGTAAACCAAAACCACGAGAAGATCTATTTACTGGATCAAATTTTGGAATTAAAGCACCTGGAGTATCTAAGATATTTTGTACAATATTAAATAATGTATAGGCTTTATCACTATAGTCTTTTTTCCCTGTTGCACGTGCATATGCTGCAAATCCAACAATTGCAAAAGTCTCACTAAATACATAGCGCAATCTTTTTATAACAGGTTTACCATCACACGTTACTCGAAAGTACATTCTACCATCCATAGAGTCTGTACAGTGAGCTTCAAGGAATTGTACCAGTGAATCACATGCCATAAGGCATTGTGCAATAAGGGATGAATAATCTTTGCCATATGTACTTTGATATTTTTTTAATACTATTGCCGATGTAGCAAAGGTCCAAAGACTTCTTCCTTGAAACCAGACTGACTTATCTGACTCAATTACTGAACCATCATAATCAAGGCCTGTATATATACCACCATTAACTGTATCAATTCCATGTTTAAGCCAAAAAGGTAATATTGTATTTGCTAATGTTTCAACGTACTCTTTTGAAAAAGAATTTGCATCAAAGTTCATGTTTCCATCCTTTAGTATGAAGAATATTTTTCTATTGCTGTCTGAATCATTGTGGTGCATTGATTAATTTTACCTTCATCCTCGTTTGTAATTTGTGCAAGAGGAAGGCGCGCAGTACCGATATTTATTCCATTACGCTTTAGTACTTCCTTTATTACCGCATACATATTTCCGTTACAAGAGCATAATGCACTAATTATATTGCATACATCATATTGTATTTCTCTAGCTTTTTGAACTTCTTGCTTATTCATTAATTCAAAAATTTTTAAATACAATTCTGGCATAGCACCATATGTTCCCCCGATACCTCCATCAGCGCCCATGGCTAAGCCACCAACTAGCTGTTCATCAGGACCGTTTAACACAACTCCGCACTCTTTGCAAACAGATTTCCACAACTGAATATCTTGAACAGGCATTGAAGAATTTTTAACCCCTATTAACCGAGGGTTATTAAACATTTCTTGTAAGAGCGGAACACTAAGAGATACTCCAGCAAGTTGTGGTATATTGTAAATCATAAAGTCAGTATTTGGAGCTGCATCCGATATTTCATTCCAATATGATGCAATTTGCGAATCAGGAAGCTTAAAATATATGGGAGGAATACTTGCTATTGCATCAACACCTAAACTCTCAGCATGTCGCGCTAATTCCTTGCTTTGTTCTATATCGTTACAAGCTATATGGGCAATTATAGTAATCTTTCCTTTTGCAACTTTCATAACATTTTCTAAAGTAATTTTTCGCTCTTCTACTGTCTGATAAATACACTCACCTGAGGACCCACATGGATACAATCCATGCACACCTTTGTCAATTAAATACTGTGCAAAATCTTGTGTTCTTTGAGGGCTTATCTTTCCACCATCATCATAACAAGCATATAATGCAGGTATTATACCTTTGTACTTTTCTAGCTCCATTTTTTTCTCCTATAAATAATGCTTCAATTACCCTTTTACTGCTCCAATCATAATACCTTGTGTAAATGATTTTTGAAAAATAATAAAAATTGTAATAATTGGTAATGCTGAAAGAGTTGCACCAGCCATTAGCAATCCGAAGTCTACACCATACTCGCTCATCAATGTAGCTAATCCTAATTGTAATGTTAAGTTTGCTCGTGAGTTTAACATAATAAGCTGCAAAAAATAATCATTCCAACTCGAAATAAAGGTGAATATTGCCAAAGCACCAATACCTGGTTTTACCATCGGCACAACAATAGTTAAAAATACGCGTAATTCGCTAGCCCCATCTATTTTTGATGCTTCAAGAAGTTCAGTTGGAATTGACTCAGAAAACTGCTTCATCAAAAAAATACCAAACGGCCATCCAACTGCAGGCAAAATTACAGATAAGAGAGTGTCGTGAAAATTTAAAAAACTAACAAGCTGTACGAGCGGAACTAGCACAACTTGTTTTGGTAATGCCATTGCAAAAACAAACATACTAAAAATTGCAACTCTTCCAAAAAATCTTTTCTTTGCTAATACATACCCAGCAAGAGTTGAAACCAAACAGACTATACCCATTGTTACTAACGAAATAACAAAACTATTTATAAACCACTCTACTGCAGGCTGATTAAATAATTTAGCCCACGACTCCATAGTCGGTGTATGCGGGAACCACTCAGGTGGCAAAATAAGCGAACTACGAAGATTTTTAAAAGATCCTGTGATAGTCCAATAAAATGGAAACACAAACACAAGCGAGAGTATAACTAATATACCCATTGTTAGCCTATCAAATAATATTTTTGCAGGTGATCGTACCTTTGCCATAATCTCTCCTAATTTCCATCTGTCTTAAATACTTTATATTGTATTAAACTAATTAATCCAATAATAAGTGCTAACGAAACACCCATAGCATTTGCAAACCCGAATTGCTTTAAATTAAATGCCTGCTCATATACTAAAAACATAACCGTCGCAGAGTGGAAGCTTGGGGCCCCGTTAGTTAAAAGTTGAACTAAGTTAAAGCATTGGAATGTATTTATCGTTGTAATTATAACAACATATAATGTAGTTGGCATAATTCCTGGGATAGTTATATGCCGAAAAACTTGCCACTCCGTGGCCCCATCGATTTTCGCAGCTTCTAGCTGTGAAACATCTAAATTTCCTAATGCAGCAATATATAATACGATTGGTTGCCCAACACTTGTCGTTATCAAAACTGTAATAATGGTTGAAAGAGCATATTGTTTATCTCCTAACCATGAAATATTTTTATCAATTGTACCTAGAACATCTCGTAAAATCCAATTAAGAACACCATTGTGCTCATTAAAAAGCCATGCCCAAAAAACAACTACAGCAACACTCCCAGTTACAACTGGTAAATAAAATATTGCTCGAAAGGTTGCACGAGTAAATGTTTGTCGATGATATAAAACGTAACCTGCAAAAAGTGAAAATAATACAATAATAGGAACTGCTACAACTACAAGCACGAGTGTGTTTTTTAACGCGCGTAAGTAGTATTCATTTTCATCAAATAAACGAATATAATTACCTAAACCATTAAATTCAAAACTAAGATTTGTATAATCAAAGAAACTTGTAAAAATACCCATTGCCATAGGTATCAAAACAAATGTCACAAAGAAAAACAAGCTTGGTATTAGGAATAAGTATGCAACAAGGGTCTCTTTACCTGTCGTACTTAAGTTATAATACCATCCTTGATTTGTTTTTAACATAATAGTATCCTCCAAAAAGCAAGAAAAAAGGGCAAGCATAATCGCCGCCCTTTTAACTAGCTAAATGCTATAAAGTGGCATTTGCACCATCTGTAAATTCTTTTGCTGCTTCTTCACCAGTTAACTCACCGTTAGTAATCTTTTGAAGAGTTCCAAACCAAAGTGGACGCATGGCTGCAAATCCATCAATTGTATTGTAATATGGACTAAAATACTTATCTAAAGATGCATAATATTCCATAGTCGGGTTACCTTCATACAAGTTTCCAAAAGACTTTCTAACAGGAAAAACATTTGTTGACAAAACATTTTGAGGTCCAACAGTTTCATCGTCACATAGCCAAGCTATAAACTTTTTAGAAGCTTCAATTTTTTCGGCATCGTCATTATCAAATACACAGAAACCATTTACCAAGTATTCAAGTGTTGTGTCTGTTCCATTAGGTGATGGGAAAGGCATAGCAATCGCTTCAATACCAGATGCTTCTAATTCTTTTTCACGTTGTTTGTGTAACCCAGGTCCCCAAAGAGACATTGCCCAGAAAGTTGAGTTAATAGGTGTTGTAAAGTTTGTAATAGACTGCCCACCATCTGAAGAAATACCAGGTGCTAACCATCCTTCTTGTAAACCTTGTGCTACAATTTCAAATGATTCAATTCCTTCTGGTGTATCCATTGCATATTCAGTTACAGCTGAGTTTGTTATAGAAGCGCCACCTAAGTTAGGAATAAATGCTCTTGTACCTTGATCTCCACCTTGACTTTTTGAAAAGATTTCTACACCAAGATAACCAGCATCTGCCATCTTCTTTGAAAGCTCAATGAAGTCTGCAGTTTTCCATGTTCGATCACCGTTCATATCAACAATACTCATAAACTCTTCATAAAGGCCGGCATCTTCTAAAGCTGTTTTATTTACAACCATAGTAAATGCAGCAGCACTGAGTGGATACATCCAAGTACTACTACCATCACTACTAGCTTGTAAAATAGCAGCAGTTGTAATATCGTCTTTTAAACCACTAGAAGCTATAACATCATCAAGCGGTGCAAGATATCCTGCTTTTCCCCATTCTACAATTCGCCCTGGGGCATCAAAAATAATATCAGGTGCAGTTCCACCTTCAATTGCCGTTGTGATTTTTGCAGGTCCACTTGCAAAATCAATCATTTCAACATTAATTTTTATGCCAGGGTTTTCTGCCATAAATTGTTCAGCGAGCTCTTCTTCATAAGCTCCAGATGCTCCTCCAGTTGAATTAAAAGTTGGGAATGCCCACCAAGTAATGGTAGTAGCATCATCGGTTTCTTTTGCACATCCAACAAAAAGCATACCAAAGATAAGCAGAGCCATAACTAATAGCGTTACGATTTTTTTCATAATACGTCCTCCGAATTAATATTATTGTAGTTTGTCCTACATACTATATGGTTATTATAAGGGTGGTTTTTTAAGATGTCAAGCTTTTTTTTTATTTTTTATTTTAAAGACTTAATTTTAAACTCATATGAAAAGTGGTATTGCATAACTGAATAAAAATCGTCAAAATTATCTAGCTTTAAGGCCTCTACAATTTTCTTATGTTTTTCATATGTTTTTATATGATCTTTTTCCCATTTATCGTGATAATATTTTTCACAATTCCAAGTAGCATCAACAAATGCTACAAGAACATCATTTTTCACATTTTTGTATAATGTTCTGTGAAACTCTGAATCAATTGCATACAACTCAACACTATCAGATTCATTTTTCATTTTTTCTAAACATTCTTCAAGTTTTTCAATTTGAGCATCAGTAATTGTTTCAAAACATTTTTGAGAAAATCCTAATTCTAAAACCTTTCTTACCTCTTGTGTTTGAGATATTAAATCTACTCCATCTGCAATGAGATTAAGGAAGATAACGCTAGATAGAATATTAGAATTAAAGCCATTTAGTGTCATGCCTACTCCTGGCTTAGAAGATACAACACCAATAATTTCAAGTGTTTTTAACGCTTCTCTAAGCACATTCCGGGATACTCCAAGTTTCTCAGACATCTCCATTTCAGTTGGTAGTTTATCACCTGGCTTAAAATTATATTTTACAATATACTTTTTTATTTCTTCATAAACTTGTAGGTAGAGTTTTTTTGACTTTAAATTTTTCATATATATCTCACTTTATTTGTACTTTAAGTATTAAGCATATTTCAATAATTGTCAAATGGTTTTTTATTTTTTTTGCCCTAAATAATTGTTTTACTTCACTATAATATCTATGGCGTTTAGAAACAGATAGCTACACTATCTTGATTATAATATCTATAAGATTACAGGGGCATGCATTTTATAAGCAGTCTGACTGATTCAGTATAGTGATGAGTAAGGTAGCAATATTTTCAATTGACTTAATACAAATATTCTGCCATAATTATATTGTGAATAATCATACAGACAAAGGCTTGATTTCTGCATACAATGCTTTTAAAGAAGGAAAGCCCAAAGAGGCAAAAGTCTTACTTGAAAAAGAGTTAATGCACTCTTTGGAAAGCCAAGAAATAATCTTTTCTCTTAAATGTGCAAAATATTGGCAAGATGTTTTTGAGCGTCAAGACAGCTTACCAACAGGTTTCTCTCGTGGTGAATTACTATTAACAGAGTGGACACACTTTATACATTTTATTGGAGAAGATGAAAAAAAATATACACAGGCTGTTTTTGCTACTAAGACTGGCGTTTTTAGCATAGCTTTAGAGAACTACCAATGTATGCTCAGTGAAAAGGATAAATCGTTAAAGGCAGAAATGCTATGTAGAATCGGCTTATGCCACAAAGCTCTTGGTAACTATGAAACAGCTATTCGATTTTTGCAAGATGCAAATTCTTTTCAAACAAGCAGTGCATCAATACTTGCAGAACTTGGCGATTGCTATGCATTGTGTGGAGAAGAAAAAACTGCAAAAGTATTATTTCGAGAAGCCTTTTTTATAGCACCACAAGATGTTGATGATGAATATTTAGAGTCAGAACTTTTTTCAACATTAAAAGAGAAAACTCAAGCAAAAGGCCACAAGGGGCAATTACTAAAAGAATGGCTGCCCGTTTATGGTGTTCTTTTTGGCGTCTTCAATGTAAAAAGAGAACTTAGGGCTCTGGAAGCAGGAAAACTCAGACAAGCAGTCCTAGCCTTGGAAAGAGAAATTCAAGAAACAAATTGTGATAAGAGCTTATTAACTCCAAAACTAATTAACCACTATTTTTGGTTAATTGATCATCATGTAGCAACAACTGGAGAGCGCTCAAAAATTAATGAAATACTATTAAAAATCAGACTTTTAGATACTGAAATATATGAATTATACACAGTGTAAGTTCAAAAAATTTCTATTAACAAAATACTACAGTATCGATTTTTTTTACAACTGATAATTAGCTTCTTCTATTTTATTCTACTAGCTTTCAAGTCAAGAACTTTTATAGCATAATAGTCTATAACGCACTTGAGTAAAAATTAAAAAGATGATATAATTATTTAGTTAAATTTGAGCAGTCGTTTTTTACGTGCTTTTCAACATCGCTAAATAAAATTTGTAACAACATAACCATAATATTTTAGGAGAACGAATGTCAGAATCGTTGATTAAATCAGTACAAGATATGCTGAATGAAGAAAAATGGACAAGAGCTGCAATTAGCAACTATACTAAAACTCACTTTATTGAGCTTGCTAATGTAGTCGAAAATGCACATAAAGAAAACTGTATGGATGATGTACAAGAACTTTGTGAAGAACATTTAAGCCACACCAAACACAGCATAATTGCATTGTACCTCACTGGAATGATTGCATTAAAGAAAAAAAACCTAGATAATTCTTCTTTTATTGAATTGATCAATATTTTTCAAGACAATCACAAGGGGCCAGTTGTTGTGTATCTTTGTGAAAGCATTCTTGCAGAAGATGACAGTAATAAATTCGCTCTTCGAACCTTAGCTGATTCATACAGTGAAGAAAATAATGAAAGCGTTTGGGAAATTTATGAAACAATTGTCCGCCTCGATTATGAAGAAGCAGATATTGCTAAACAATTAGCAGAGCATTATGAAAAAGAAGGTAATACTACCGATTCAGTAGATTATTACAAAAAAGCTCTATTACGTTATGTTAACAAAAAGACTGAAAGTCAAATTAAAGAAATTTGGACAAAGCTCGTAAGCTTAATACCCGAAGAAATTGACTTTTTCTTGCTAGTACAACGTAAAATAGCCAAAACAATATCAGCAATCAGAAGTGCCACTCTAATGCAAGATTTATATGTTTACTATAAAGACAAAAATGACTGGAATATTTCAATTGATATCTTAAAATTAATTTTATCAATTGATGAAAAAGATTCTTGGGCACGCAAAGAAATTGTTGATTGCTTTAAGGGAAAATATTCTCAACACAGTCAGCTTGAAGATTATATTAGAGTTTCAAACTTAAATCAAAGTTGGAGAAATGTTTTTGAAGCTATAAGTGATTTTGAAAAGCATATTTCCTTTGATGCTAAAAACTTTGTCTTTCATCGAACCTGGGGCGTAGGCGTAATAAAACAGGTAGTGAACGATGAGATTACAATTAATTTTGGTAAAAAAAATGGTATCCGTGATATGTCACTTAAAATGGCTGTTAATGCATTACAACCGTTACAAAAAGATCACATCTGGGTATTAAAAGCTACTAAGTCAAAAGAAGAGTTACTTAAAATGGTAAAATCTGATAAGGCTTGGGCACTAAAAACAATAATCAAGAGTTTTGGAAATAACTGTGATTTCAAACGAATTAAAGCGGAGTTAGTACCATCAATATTAACTGCAAGTGAATGGACTAGTTGGAGTAATACTGCGAGAAAACAAATTGAAAATGATCCAACTTTCGGAATAAATCCAAATGATATAACAATGTTCACCGTTCGTGAAAGAGCAATTTCACAAGAAGAAAAACTTTCAAACGAATTTAAGGCGCAAAAGCAGTTTTTCATGAGATTAGATATATTAATGAGGTTTTCTCAAGAAGCTGACACAGAATCAGATTTGTTTGCAGATATGTTTGATTACTTTGCTGGCTTTTTACGAGCATTTTCTAATGTTACAGAACATACAATTGCTTCTTTTTTAGTTATTAGACGTATCATAACACAACATCCTCACCTCGATCCTAACAACAGAATAACATTTGAAGAATTATACTCAGGAATTGAAAATCCAGTTGTACTTTACAATGCACTTAAAGATACAAAAAACACATTCCTCCGACAAGATTTCCTACATTGCATTAAAACACTTCTTCCAAATTGGGCTGAGCAATATGTTTTACTCTTCCCAACAGTTTTACATCATGATATGTTAACTGTCCTTCTCAATACTGGCCACACAGATTTAGTGCAACAATTAGCAGTAAATAGTTTTGAAAATTACCGTGACTATAGACAAGCAGCTATTTTCTTTTTCAAAGAAGCACAAACTGAGGATTGGTTTAAGGGAACTGATATTTCATTTGAAAAACAGCTTATTACTTTAATAAGAATAATGAACTTGTGTTTTAGAGAAATAGCAAACCAACATGATACAACTGAAAACAAAAAATTAATTCGTCAAATACAACAAATTTTATTTAAAGATAATATTCTTATTAATTACATGCTCGACAATGATGATGAAACTATAACACGTTTATTCACACTAGTAAATGATGTAAAAGATTTAGATCCTGCTATAAAGATGACTATTCGAAATAGAATATTAGAAAAACATTCAAACTTCAAATTTCATACTGCAGTTGAAGAAAAAGCTGTTGCTCCAAAGGGCTTAATTGTTACACTTGGGATGTTAAATAAGAAAAAGCAACAACTCGATCATATTGTTAGTGTAGAGATACCTGAAAACTCTAAAGAGATTGGAGAAGCGCTCGCTCAAGGTGACTTAAGAGAAAATGCAGAGTATAAGGCTGCTAAAGAAAAACAAAGTCAGCTTGACAATACTGCAGGAAGACTACAAGATGAAATTGAAAAAGCACAAGTTTTTGACCCTTCAACTGTAACTACAGCACAAGTTGGCTTTGGTAATACTGTTACTTTGTTAAATAAGAACACTAATTCAGCTGAAGAGTTCACAATCTTTGGTCCGTGGGAATCAGATCCCGATAATAAGATTATCTCTTATATGTCGCCATTAGGACATGCTCTACTTCATTCAAAAGAAGGCCAAGATCTTGAGTTTACTATTAATGAAGAAAAGCATTCATATGTTGTAACATCAATAAAAATAGCAGACTTTTAGTTTACAAAAAAGCTTTGTAGTTCTTTACAACAAAGCTTTTTTTTACCCTTCTAAGATGCTCTTTGCCTTAGCTTTAATGCTATTTGCGACAGCACCATCAGTTAAACTTTCAACTGTGCCTCTTAAAGCAAGATATGGGTTTCGCTTATAAATATCTAAGCCTGTACCTTGAGTTGCAACATCTTTACTTAATAAATATGCTTCACAGACGCGCTCAAACTTAGCATTCTCATACTTTGCAAACTCTTTTCCTAAGGCATAGCGCAAGTTTTTCTTTTTATCATCTGTAACAGTTTTAAGAGCTAGCTCTATAACTGCGTTAACTCCATTTGAAACATCATACTTTAACAATGAACTTGAAACATTTGCTTTTACAGTATCTTCAACCCTGTCATTTTTCAATAATTCAATCATGTAATCTACTCCATCAGAGTAATTAAAATAAGCTAATACATCATACCCCATATTTTTAATAGTTACTTCTGAGTCATTTTTTACTCGATATAAAAGTGCAGGTGCTGCACTTTTTAACTCTTTTTCTTTTATAGAGTTTACCGCTTGTATTCTAACTTTATAATGATCATCACGCAGTGCGGTAAGAATCAGCTCTTCACCTTCAGGGCTAACATTGCTTGTCACACCTTTAATAGCATACTCACGTAGATTAGGATCTGTAGAATTATATAAATCAACTAGAATATCAAGTGACTCCTCAGGTTTAATTTTACCAATTGCTTCTGCAGCATACATCCTAATAAAAGTATTTTCATCGTCGTTTTCTACCATATCAACTAGGGCATCATACGTTTGCACTTCTTCAAGACTTGCTAATGCTTTTACAATACTTTGCCGCTGGGGTAAGGGAAAATCATTTTCTAAAAACTCAACTAAAAACAAGGCTTCTTCAGTTCCGCCCAGCTTTCCTAGTGCAGTAATTGCGGCATTAAAGTAAGCATCCTCTTCATATTCTATAAGATTTTTTAGTAATGGGGCTGCTTCTTTAATATCTAATGTTCCCACATACTCAATTATTGCATTTACTGTTGAATTTTTTTCATCAAAGGGGTCTTCGAGCAAATACAATGAATATTCTTTTAGTGTTGGATCCCCAAAATGTGCAAAATATGATATTATTGTATCTTTTAAAGTTGCATTTCTCGCTTTTTCAAATAACTCTGAAAGCTCTTGCGTATATGAATTATCTTCCTCTCCAATTAATTCTCGGATTAAAGCTACCACTTCACTGTCGAGCCCATATTCCAAAGTTTCAATTCTTTGTTTTCTCAGAGTAGGAACCTCATCTTTTACTTCTACACTTGGTTGTGTTTCAGCACTTGGCTGTTCTTGTGCTATATCTTGAACTTCTTGCGAAACCAGTATAGTACTGCTACCTATAATAATTATCACTAGAAAATTTATTACTCTTATCATGCTCAACTCCTGTTTTTGTGTGCATTATATCGTTTTAAGAAATTTTCTTTATATTCTGCGAACATTCCATTTTTAATTGATTCTCGAACTTCATTCATCATATTATGTAAAAACGCAAGATTATGATAACTTGCAAGCATAGAGCTAAGTATCTCATTATTTTTATATAAATGCCGTAAGTAAGCCCTCGTATAATTTTTGCAAATTTTACAATTGCAGTTATGATCTATGGGACTAAAATCTTGTTCATATTGCGCTTTTTTAATATTGATTGAACCATCTTTTGTAAAAAAAGTTCCATTTCTAGCATTCCTGGTTGGAAGAACACAATCAAACATATCTATACCATTACTAATGGCCTCTAAAATATAATCTGGAGTGCCAATACCCATAACATATCTAACTTTATTATCCGGCAAAAGCATTGATGTATACTCTAAATATTCACAATATTCTTCATATGGCTCGCCAACTGACAGACCTCCAATCGCTATACCAGGGAAATCTAACTTATTAATAAATTCAACACTTTCCCTTCGAAGTTCTTTAAAAAAATTGCCTTGCACAATTGGAAAAAGATAGCCCTTGTAACCCTCATCTCGCTTTTTAAGCCATTGTGTTTTTGCCCTTTCAGTCCATAATTGTGTTATATACAATGCTTCTTTTGCTTTTTTTTCTGGAATTCCAAATCCAGTACAAACATCAAGCTGCATTTGAATATCTGAATTAAATTGAGCCTGTATATTAACAATAAACTCTGGCGTTAAAAAATGCTTTGAGCCATCTATGTGACTTTGAAATTTAACACCTTCTTTTGTTATTTTTCTAAATGGACTCAATGAAAAAACCTGAAATCCACCTGAGTCTGTAAGTATATTTTTATCCCATGATGAAAAACCGTGTAAGCCCCCGGCCTTCTCTAAGATATCCCCTCCAGGTCTTAGGTATAAGTGGTACGTATTTGCAAGAATTATATCAAACCCAATTTCTTTTAAATCATCTTTTGTAACTGCTTTAACTGTAGCATTTGTTCCAACAGGCATAAAAACAGGTGTATCAACTGTTCCATGCGGCAACGTGAGGACACCACAACGAGCTCGAGACTTTTTATCAGTATGTGTACACGTAAAAATATTATCCATCGTAACCTCAATAGTTTGTTTCAATTATAAAATTTAGTATTATTATTATCGGCATAATTATGTCCTTGCAAAACGCAATAACGCAATACTAAGTCCAACAAAAGCTACTACAGGCAACCAGGCTCCTGTAATAGGCGGTATATAGCCAAACTTTGCCATAAGCATTGTTACCAATTGAAAAACATAAAATAAAACTGCAGCACTTATACTTAAAGCTAAGCTCACAAGCAATACATTTTTTTTAGATTTACCAGATAAGCCTATTGATAAGAAAACAGAAATAAAAATTGCAAATGAATAAGAGAACTTCTCATGGTATAACGAACTTTCTTCTGCATAGGGAAGTCCTACTCTTTTTAGCCTATTGATATACTCTTGAGCATCTTTAATATTTACTTCTTCAATATTAACATATACATTTCTAAAGGTATCTGGTGGTTCAACAAAGTTATAGTCCGTTCCATTAGAAAAGATAAAAGAATCCGAAACATTTCGGTATGTTTTTACATCTTTAAATTCCCAATAATCTTGATTCCACGAGGCAGACTCAGCTCGAATTACTTCATACAAAATTTTATTTTCATCGCGTAAAAAAATATCAACATCATATAATATTTGTAGCGTATCATTGTATTCATTCGCCCTGTAAATAGTACGACCAGAATCAGAAAGTATTACAAGGCGGTTATTATCGAATGACTCTACTTCATTTAAAGCAATACGCTGAACTTCTTCCTTTTTTTGTAAACTTGGGATTACTATTGAATCTTCAAAAAAGAAAAAGCCTATGCTCGCTATAAAAGAAAAAATTAATATTGGAAGTGTAAAATGAAATAAAGATATACCAGAAGAAAAAATAGCTGTAAGTTCATTATTGGAATAAAATGAGCTCAACACAAACGATGAAGAAAACAAAATTGCAATTGGAGCAGAGGACGAAATAGCCTTTGGTATGTAATATACACTAATTAATAATATTGTTTTTGCACTTACTCCTTGTAATATGTACTGCCATAAATTCATTAATAAGTCGACTAACAGTAAAACAAATGCAAAGAAAGCTAATGTGGCAAAGAATAATGGTATAAACCGTTTTAATAAATATATAATTAAGGTCATTTTTTTATTAACCTCACAAAGAAAAGCAGTGAAAAAACGAGAACTAATCCATTAGGTAGCCACATTGAAGTAAAGCCATCAAAACCAATTGTTAGCCCAAATTGCTGCCCTACGATTAGTAAGGCCCAATACAAAACACAAATGCAAATACCAATAATTAAACCAATAGTTTGCCCATTGTGCTTACTAAATAGTAAAGAAATAGGAAAGGCCAAAAATGCAAAAAAGATTGATCCAAAAGGTAGAGAAAATTTTTTATGGTACTCTAATTCATAAATATTTATGAGCTGTAAGTCGCTCCCTTCTTCTGCCTTCAAGTCCTTAATTTCTCTGCCCAAATCATAAAAAGTCATTTCAGATGGGATTGTCTCAGAATAAGAAGGAATAAAATTTGATATAAATAAGTTCATAATAGCATTACTTGCCGTTAAATAATCATAATTTGTATCGTTTTTATTATCAAAAAAAACTGCAGTTGCACCTTTCATCGATAACTGCATTGCAATATTATCCTCTTCAACTGACGTTACATCTACATTAGAAGCAGATATAACTCGAAATTGTCCACTTGAGTCAGAATCAAATAGCATTAAGTCGGAAACATTTTGACCCTCAACATCTCCAATTACAAGTGTTGAATCATCAAACCTTTTAATAGACTGAGATTCTAGTTCTACAGCAGGATTTGATGAAATTATAGATAGATATAAACGATTTAATGAGGCTGCTCCCCTGGGTAATAAATAGTCATTTACAAAAAATGAACCTATAGAAATTATAAGGCCAAGTATTAAAGTTGGAATTAACAAAAACAGAAAGGAATGGCCTGTTGCACGTAGAATTAGAATTTCGTTATCACTAACCATCCTACCTAAACACATTAGAAACCCAACGAGTGTTGCAAATGGTGCAGACTGTGCAATTATAGCAGGAAGAGAGTAAAAAATGAAAAGCAACACTTGGCTAACAGGCACCCTTCGAGATAAAATCTGCTCTGCATTAAATAATAGTTGGTTAATAAAAAAAATGAGAAAAAAGAATAAAAATGCTATAGAAAAATATACTAAAAGTTCCTTAAAAAGATACCTTACCAGTATATGTTTCATACTTTTTGTTATCATGAATACCTTCTCTTAGTATATAAACATTCAAAAACAAAAAAGTTACACACCCGTGCTACCAAATCCGCCACTGCCTCTTTCGGTATCACTTAATTCATCTACAATTAAAAAATCTGCTTGGTATACAGGAGCAAGTACAACCTGCCCTATTCTATCACCATTATTTATAATGAAGTCTTCTTGTCCTAGATTAATAAGAATAACTTTAACTTCACCTCTATAATCAGAATCTATTGTACCTGGAGAATTAACACAGGAAATACCGTGTTTTGCTGCAAGCCCTGATCGTGGCCTCATTTGGATTTCAAAGCCTAATGGGATTTCAAAATGTAACCCAGTTGGAACCATTTCTCTCATACCAGGTTTTAAGCATATAGGACTATCAATTAAAGCACAAACATCAGCCCCAGCAGAACCTACTGTTTGATATGACGGTAGCACTGCTCCATCGTTTATCACACATTTTACAGTAATTTTTTTATTATTCATACTTATAGTATATCAAAATAATTAAAAAAAAGAAAGAGGCACGTTAAAAGACAAATTTTTATGTACGGCTCCTATGTACAGCCTAATACCAATAAGTATTACGGGTAATAATTTTTTTATTCTTACAAAAGAAAAATCATTAGAGTTTCAACAAATTTGAATGAGTGCGGTACAATAAAATCAATCGCAGTTCCGACTAAAGTGGAAAATAAATCATAGTCCCAATTCAAATAACTAATGTATAAAAAAACGATTATTTTTAATGAATAGGTGCGTATGGATTATCAAAATCTTCAATGGTCATCTGCTCTAATATTTTATAGATACTAGGTTCAACAAAGGTTGCTTTTCCATCACGAGGTGGCCGTATTATTGAATTATGTGTAAGTATCGAATCTTCAAGAGAAGTGATATTAGATAAATACAGATACGGTTCGCCAAATACTAACACTTTATCATCCCCAGAAAAAACTGCATTACCTTGTAAACTTTCAATTTTGTGTACATTTCTAATTTGAGTACGTAAACCCGTTGCACATGTATAGACTAGATCACCAATTTTAATATGCTTATCGATAAGAACTGCTGATTTTTCCTCACCCTCAGCTAGTACAAGTTCAGCTTTTGTACTTTGAAAATTTACATCAGATAGCCAGTATCGTATTTCATAGATGGAATCATCTTCTATATAATATGCAAGTAATTCATTTTTTATCACAACTTCATCAATAGAAAGCTCTTGAATATTAGTATTTGGGAGCCATAGTACACCTGGAGCTATTTCTGCACCGTCTTCATTGAACTCTTGCGGCTTTTCTATTGTAACCTTAAAGGTAAAATTTTCACTAGATTCTTCTGTTTTGCTGCCATTTGAATGCGGAAAATATGCATTGTGTGCTGTCCAATACTCTACATACACGGAGTCTCCAATTCGTGCTAAATTTAAATCAATTTCACTTGCTAACGGATAGGTTCCATCATAGTAAAATCCATAAAATGTTTTTAGTATAACTTTCGTCGAAATATTACCATTTTCGTCGGCTTCTATTGAAATAATTTTTGAGTTATTTTCCCATACTCCTACTAATTCAAATATTTGATTTTGAACATCTTCCTGTGATAGTAAAGGAGAGATAAAAATAAGTATAAACAGAGTGAAAAAAAATTGCTTAATATTATTAAACTTCATTACTTTAATATCGGCAAAAACCAGCCAAAATAAAACTAAAGTTGCAGCATAATCTCATTTAAAAATAAATTAAGAAACAATATGCCATTTTTATTCAATGAATAATACTCATTGTTTTTACATGCATATTTTTTTTTATACCACTTAAAAAATACGGTTCCAATTACTTCTTCTAGGCTCATATTAAAGCGATTATAGAATTCTATTGAACTTACACCTTGCAATGTTCTAAAACCCATCATTAAGTATTCAATGATTTGATCTTGAATGCTTAATGTTTCAACATAACATATGTCACTAAGTTCTTTTTTTATTACACCTGTATTCCAAAACTGTGTGTATGCATTTATATCGTTTGTGCCAGTATAGCGTGTCCCAGCGACTGTTCCACATGCTGCACAGCCCAAACCAATATAATCTTTCATTTTCCAATATGCTTTATTATGATCACTTTCAAACATGCCAGAATTGTCAGCATAAGCAAAGTTAGATACTTCATACTGATAAAATTTGTTTTCCAATAGATAATCACGTCCACGCATCCAAAGCTCATCACAATAATCATTATTATACTGTATTGAGCCATTTTCGAGATGAAAATACAGGGGTGTTCCTTCTTCAATCATTAAACTATATAGCGAAATATGATCAGGGTTATAACGCAGAACTTGTTCTAACCCATTTAGAAAAGAAGTAACAGAATGATTCGGAAGACCAGCAATTAAATCTATTGAAAACTGTGCTGTTCTATTATTCTCACTTTTATGTTGCTCTTTCCATTTAAGTAAATTTTGCAATGCAGTAATACATTCCATCTTAGTTGACCTTCTGTTAACTGAATGTAAAACTTCATCATCGAGTGCCTGTATTCCACATGAGATTCTATTAATTCCGATTGAACTTAGATTGTTAAGGTAATCAAGACCGTCACTTTGAGCTATTTCAAATGGATTTACTTCAAAAGTTATCTCACTCTTCTTTTTTAAGGGACACAAACGTTTTAATCCATTTATAAGAGTTTCAACCTGATCAATAGTTAAAAGAATAGGGGTACCCCCACCTATATAGAGTGACGACCATGAATTAATGTTATGTAATGAAACTCGGTACTTAGCTTCTTGTAAAATCGCTTGAATATAATCATCACTAATATATTTTATCTGACTATTATCTTTATCAATATCATTTTTTTGAACAACAACAGAAAAAAAATCACAGTAAGAACATTTAGACTTACAAAAAGGTATATGTATATAGGTATACACTAATCCAAAACTCTAATAGCATTGAAAGGAAAATACTGGAGAAATACCTTTCCAGTGATATTATCAGCACTAACTGGTCCAAAAACTCTGGAATCCAAGGCAACGACACGATTATCACTGAGTAAATAATATTCCCCTTTCTTTAACGTTATTTGTTCAGTTTGTCCTTGTGCTCCAATATTCATATCCCAGTTACTTGGATAATTTGTAGTCATAACATCATAACTAATTTTTGACAGTTCAAACTCTGTCAAAAAATGGCCAGAACCACCTTCCCTAATATGGGTAATATAATTTTCAACATATAACGTATCTCCTGGCACGCCAATTATACGATACACTTCAGATTTTCCCCAAGTAGAAGTTTCAAAAGGCCTAAAGCGTTGAAAGGTAAAAAGACCAAATATAAAATCAACTATTACTTGAAATCCATTTTTTGTACTCACTGATAAATTATCAAATTGCACTAGAGTACCTCGAGGAAGTGCTTCAGTATCATAAAACAAAGAGTTCGCTGGCACAATAAAAACTGCACTACCCTTGCTAAATTCGGGGTACATAGCTGTTGAGCTTATATATAAAGGGCGCAATAAAAACTGTAATAAAAATTGTAATAAAAACACTACTAAAAGAAGACTAATAATGATTTTAATAATCTTTCTTTTCCGTGCTTGACGTTGTGCAAATAAAATAGTATGTGAATCAATGCTCATAGCTAAGAATATCATATTATAGTATTATTTTCAAGTAGAAACGGTAAAATCACTCATAGTTTCGTATATACTTTGATGATGTAACATCATCAATAAATAATTCTTCTGCTCGAGCAGTTTCCTTTTTCCATTGAGTTTCTTTTTTTTCTTTTAATTTAGTCAGAACCTTACGATTTTTCATAGCATCAATAAAAACTTTTCTTTTTTGTTCAATGATGACTTCTAAATTGGCGAGTTCTACTAACAACTCATCTTTTTTTATATCTAATCTATTAATATAATGCTCTACTGCTCTAAACTCACTGATTGTATAAGTTTCTTGTGGCTTTTTTTTAGTTTCAACTCGTTGTAACGCAATAGTTTCTAATTCAATATTAATAATATTTGCCATACTAACAAATTTACCAAGGTCTTCTTTTGCTTTATCTTCATCAAACTGACGTAAATCTAATAATTTTTGTAGCTGAAAATTAAATTTCTTCATGACTGTCTTCTTTCATATTTACTATTTCATCAAAAACAGTTTCACTAGCTGCGTCCGTTGCTTTATCAATATCTAATAATAGTTTTTCAATGTCAGTTGAAGAAGACTTTTGTTTACCTACATGCAAATCATCTCTTTCCTTTTCAGCCCACTCTTCCTCAGGAATATGAATATCAGCCAATTCAGACAAAGCTTTCATCGTTTCTTTTATTTCTGTATGCTCAAACTCATCTTGAACAAGGAATTGAGTAATCAATGGATGAAGAGCAATAGCAGCATCAACATTTGCATTACTGCCTTTTTGATATGCACCAACAGTTATCATATCTTCTGCTTCTGAATAATAGGACATCAGTTTTCGTATCTTTGCAACTGCTTCTTGAGTTTTAGGACCTGTAACTCTTTTTGAAAGACGGCTAATGCTGGCTAATATATCTATAGCTGGAAAATGATATGCTTGTGCGAGGGAGCGACTTAAAACAATATGTCCATCTAAGATACCACGAACTGTATCTGATATTGGTTCATCAAGATCATCTCCATCTACTAAAACAGTATAAAATCCAGTAATGGTACCTTTAGCTGATGTACCACTCCTTTCTAGAAGTTTAGGAAGCGTTTCGAAAACACTTGGTGTATAACCTCGCTGTGCAGGTGGCTCACCAATTGATAGGCCAATTTCACGCTGTGCACGAGCAAAGCGGGTAACAGAGTCAAACATTAACATAACATTTTTTCCCTGATCTCGAAAATATTCTGCAATAGCTGTGGCGGTATATGCACCACGAAGCCTTGATAACGGGGATTGATCAGATGTTGCTGCTACTACCACAGATTTTTTTAACCCTTCTTCACCTAAATCTCGTTCAATAAAATCAATAACTTCTCTACCACGCTCACCAATTAATGCAATAACATTTATATCTGCGTTAGTGTTACGAGCCATCATACCTAAAATTGTAGATTTTCCAACACCAGAACCCGCAAATATCCCTAATCGCTGTCCTTTACCAACAGTCAATAATGAGTCTATTGCACGTACACCTGTTACGATTTTTTCTGTTATTGATTTTCTTTCTAGTGGCTCGGGTGGAGATGCAACAACAGGGTAATACACATCACTTACAATATCTTTTTTTTTATCATATGATTTTCCTGTAGCATCAAGGACTCTACCTAATAATTCAGGACTAACCGCAACTTGTAATACTTTACCAGAGGAAACGACAGAGCTACCAATTTCTATACCAGTAGTTTCACCATAAGCCATTAACTGTACGGTTTTGTCATTTAAGCCAACTACTTCAGCTAATATAGTTGAATCCGTAGAGGGAATCTGTATAGTACATAGTTCACCAATAACAGATTGTGGACCACAACTTTCAATGAGCATACCTTTTACACCAATTACATAGCCAGTAAAATGTATTGTTTCAGTTTGTTCAACTCTCGATAGGTATTTAGAAAATATATCGCTCATAGTTATTCGCCAGGCAATGCTGCAACTTTACTTAAATTTTTGATTGGCGTAATTTCAAGTATTTTTTGCTCTAATTCACTTAACTGGGTAGATATTCTAGCATCAATAGCTCCAAAGTCAGTTTCTATAATACAACCACCTTTATCTACAGCCGAATCTTCTGCAACAGTTATATGTTTTATACTTTCAACAGCATCCATAAAGTCTTTAATATGCTCAGTTGTAAGCTGAACATCCGCAAGATTAACTCTAATTATTACATCACCTCGACCTTTTACTTTTCTAAGCGCTTGGACTACATTAGACATAACAACATTTCGTTGACTTTCAGAAATTACTTTAACGACCTTTCTAGATATTAGTAAGACAAGTTCGACAATTTGCTGCTCAGTTTCTTCCAGAATAACTTTTCTTTTATCCATAGTTTTTTCTAAAATAATATGTAATCTGTCAATTAATCGTTGTACTTCTTGTCGGCCGTTTTGAAAACCCTCTTCATGCCCAGCTTCAAAACCGCTTCTTTTTGCATCATTTACATTCTTTTCATGGCGCATTTCAGCTTCTTTAATAATTTCTTGAGCCTTTTCTTCGGCAGCCTTAATTATTGCTTCAGCTTCATCTTCTGCCTGTTTTTTTAAAACAGCTACTTGATCCGTTTTTCTCTTTACTTCTCCGAAAGCTGCTTGCTCTGCATTTTGGACAATCTCTTGTGCCTGCTTTTCAGCATTATCTATTAAAAGCTGTTTTTCCTCTTCCCATTGCTTTTTAAAAGCTTCTGCTTCACGCCTCAAATCATCAGCAGTAGGGCCAACAAACTCAGGTATTTCTTCTAATACTTCTTCTTCTACTTCAGCCACGTAACTATGTGACAATGGAAGCAAAACGCTGTCTGAGATTTTCTTAATTTCTGTCGGTCGAAATACTGATTTTGCCATATAAAAAATCCTTATACAACCAATTCATCTTCACCAGAGCGAGCAATAACAATTTCACCCGAATCTTCAAGCCGTCTGATTGTCGATACAATTTTTTGTTGAGATTCTTCAACATCTTTAATACGCACAGGACCCATGAATTCCATATCTTCTTTTAACATACTAGCTGCACGCTTAGACATATTACGGAAAATTTTATCCTGTACTTCAGTATCGACAGATTTAAGTGCTTTCGCCAGTTCTTGCGTATCAACTTCACGCATAACTTTTTGGATAGCACGGTCATCAAGCATAACAATATCTTCGAAAACAAACATACGTTTTTTGATTTCTTCTGCTAAGTCTGGATCATCTTCTTCTAATGACTCAATAATTGCCTTTTCTGAAGAACGGTCAACTAAGTTAAGAATTTCAACTATGCTTTCAACGCCACCAGCTGCTGTATAGTCCTCACTTGAAAGTGTAGATAATTTCTTTTCCAATACACGCTCAACTTCACGCAAAACATCAGGGGAGGTTCTATCCATTGTAGCGATACGCCTTGCAACTTCACTTTGTACTTCATCTGGAAGATTTTGAAGGATAATTGAAGCTTTATTTGGCTCTAAATATGCTAAAATGAGCGCAATAGTTTGTGGATGTTCTTGTTGAATAAAGTTTAATAGATGTGCAGGATCAGTACGTCTAATAAAGTCAAAGGGGCGAACCTGTAATGAACTTGTTAATCTATTAATAATATCAATAGCTTTTTGGCTACCAAGTGATTTCTCAAGAAGCTCGCGTGCAAAATCAATACCACCCGAAGTGATAAAGTTTTGTGCTTGAATCATTTCTTGAAATTCACGTAAAACTGCTTCTTTTAATTCTGCATCAACTGTTTCAAATCGAGCAATTTCAAAAGTTAAAGTTTCAACCTCATCTTCGCGCAAATGCTTAAAAATTTCAGCTGATAGGTCTGCACCAAGCGAAACCATAAAAATAGCTGCCTTTTGGCGACCATTAAGGTTTTTATAATCTTTATTTTTTTTAGTACCACTTGCTGTAGAAGTCTTTGTTTGTGGTGTTGCCATACTGTTTTCTCCCTAAAAAGCTTAGCATTAGTAACGTACTATACTGTACATTAAACAGGTTGCAAGCAATGCAACGTCATTAAGATATATAATTAAAATCTATATATCTATTCTTCCATCAACCAAGATCGTATGAGCATCGCTACATCTTCCGGATGCTCACGTGCTATAGTAATCGCATTTTCTTGTAGTTCTGCTCTTTCACGCTCTTCTACGGACATAGTAACTTCCATACCAGCCTGTTGAGCTTCCCAAAGAGTTCTCTCCCGTTCCAATTGATGCTTCCTAAGAAGTTCTTCTTCACGCAAACGTCTTCTTCTTTCTAACTCACGAGTAACAAATCTGACCACAATAAATACTAATAAAATACCAATTATTGATACAATTGCTATAAGTATTGTTCTTCTCGTTTGCTCTTGACGTAAAAACTCAGCATCTTCTTCTGCAAATTGTAATGTTCTATCAAACTGAACATTTCGAACAACCACTGAATCGCCTCGTGCTCTATCGTAACCGATAGAACCTTGAATTAGTTCTTCAACATCAGAAATTTCTTCGTCTGTTAATGGGATATAGTTTCTTTGAATTTGCCCATTGGGGGATATAAGTAGGACGCCTTCTTCATCATATTGTCTTTCCCACCGTCCATCAATATTTACTGATACAGTAATTCGTCCTTGCTCAGGACTCTTTGTCTCTTCAATAGTTCTAACATTTATTGCTTCATTTCGAGTTACTGATGATTCAGTATTAATACCATATAAATTAGACATGTCAGAGTAAACAGGTGGGTTTTGACCATCGACTCCTGCAGGTCCTTCTGGGTTATATACTGTACCCTTCCACTCTTTGTTTACTTCTGAAATAGAAAGTGTAACTGAATCAAAGACTTCCCCATCATAATATGGTGTATCAGGATTATCTGCTACTCGCACAAATGGAAAGTGTTCAACCGTAGAAATTTGTTGCTTCGACATATCCATATCAATACTAACACTTAAATCCCTCACACGGTCAGTTCCATATGTTTCTTGCAATGCTTCTAAAACAATTTTTCTGCGTTCTCGCTCGAAGTTTGCAATTAAATCTTGCTCTTTTTCTATCGAAGTAACCCTTTCAATATCTTGCAATCCTTCAAAATCATTTAAAACAGTTCCAGAACGGTCTGTAATAGTAATATTTTCGGCTGAAAGCCCAGCAACTGCCATCATCAATAACTTTTGAACGCCTTCTACTTTATTTTTTTCTGAACTAAAATCACTTCCTGGTTTTAGTGTTAAAATAACACTTGCTGAAACTTCTTCTTGATCATCAGAAAACAATTCGCGTTCTGGCATTCCAAGCATCACTTCAGCACTATCTATATCATCGATTGCCTCGATGTGACTAGTAATTTGTGCTGTAATAGCCCTCTGTAAGTTGACATCATTAGTAAAATCTGTTGTTGTCCACCTTTCAACGTCAAAAAGAGCCCATGGGTCTACATTACTTGGTACCAAATCTTCAGTAACCAAAATAGAACGCATTCTACGAGCAGTTGAGTCATCTTTAACACTGAGCATGCCTGTATCTGACACAAAAACTTCTACGTTTTCTGTGTCAAGGCGGAAAATAATTTGTTCCCTTAATACTTCATCAGTTATAGGAACACTAAAAAGAGGTACAGTTGTTGGTTGAGATGAAACGGCCGGTATAAAGATTATTGCAATAATAAAAATTACTGCCACACCGGATACAATTACTTTTTGGACTATTGACCATTTAGACCAAAAGTCCTTAATTTGTGAAAAAAGCTTTTTAAGCCATTCGTTCATGAATCCCTCCCATTGAAATTACATTTCGACGAACGAACATACGTTATTTATATACATTGTATCACAATATGCAAAATTTGTCTAGTACAATTGATGTTTTTTCTATTATATATTTCTTTAACCACTTTTAATAAAAATAAAAAAACAACCTTGTGCATGAGACAAGGTTGTTTTACTTTATACTATACTAACGTGTTGTAGTAATTTCTGTCCAAGCTTGTGTTATTCTGCTAATAACAGTATTTGCAAGCGTTAATGATAGATTTGCTTCTGCCATTGCAATTGTAACATCATGAACATCAACCGACTCAGGGTCTATTATTGCTTGCTCAGATATATTACTTTGAAAGACTTGTTTATCATTAACATAACTTAATGCATCAATTAAGTATGAGTCAAATGACTTTCTGTTTGCAATCCCGCTTTGCACATCTTGACCTTGATTAACACTTCCTGTGAGTGATTTAATTTCTCCTGTCCCATAATGATTGGGATTTGTACGTAGTAATTGAAGTCCTTCCACCATAACTTTTTTTTACCTCTCAATATTGTTTGTTTTTAATCAAAAGTATATTCTTTAGATTACCGTATTTATTGTCCAATTGCAAGAGCTTGCATGAACATTTCTTTTGAACCTTGAATAACACTTGTATTTGCTTCATACGATCTAGAAGCTGCAATAAGGTCTACCATTTCATTTACAATGTTAACATTCGGATATTCAACATATCCCGCATTAGGGCCTGCTTGAATAGCATCTGGATGAGTTGGATCATATACTAAACGACCTTGTGTTTCATCTTGTTCGATTTCCATAACTCGGACACCAGTTCCAATACCATTATCTAATCCTTTTGGAATAAAAGGACTTCGAACTACCGGTTGTCCGTCTGCAGTTGCCAAAATAACACGTGACTTCTTGAATGCGCCACCTTCTTGCGTTCTAGTAGTAGATGCATTAGCAATATTATTTGAAATAACATCAGTTCGAAGTCTTTCTGCACTCATTCCTGTTGCAGCTATATTAATACTTGAAAATAAACCCATAAATTTTTATCCTTTATTGTAATACAATCTTCATTTGTGCAAATTGAAAGTTTTGCAATTGTGTAAGCAATTGATAAGACATTTGTGTTTTTAATACATTCATTGCTTCTTGTTCTGCGTCTACATTATTTCCATTTGCTTTAACTGTTGAAAGATAATCAGTTACCCTTCTTGGCTCTACGCTTCTATAGTCTATAGTTGTATCGTTATCAAAATGTCGAGGGTCTGTTGTGGTAAGCTTTAGGTTTTTTTTAGAAGCCTCTTCGGATTCTAAGGCCCTTTTTAATTCACTTTCGAAGTTCACATCTGTACGTTTAAAATTTGGAACTTCTGAATTTGCAAGATTGTTCGCTGTAACTTCATAACGCATTGCACTAACATCTAGTGCTCGATGTAATAAATCAACTGATTTTGTAAAACCGTTCATTATTCCTCCCATAGGGGGGCTCTCCTTAAAAGAAAATTTCCCCTCTAATATATTTTCGGTTAAATAAAAAAATTGTTTAGAGTTTATTATAAAATAATTAAATCTACTGTTTATTCATCTGCATCTTCAAGTTCTTCTAAGTCGTCAAGTGGAGCAAGTTCTTCTACATCAACGTTCATAGTTTTATGCTTTTCAGTGTTTTGGATTGTAGGGCTGAGAATTTGACTAGCATCAAGTCCCATTAAACTTGCTACATCCTCAGCAAAACCTTGGTTTAATTCAGATTCTGTTTTCCGTTTTCCTAGTGGCTCGAATAAATACACAGATCGTCTAAATCCTTTTAACTTCATAAATGCAACACGCCTACAATCGAATGTATTACGAATTGCTAAAAATGTTTGATAACTTATCAAAATTGACGTATCACACTTTTTATTTGCCTCTTCAATTCTTGAGGCTAAGTTTACCTCAGGTCCAATAACAGTATAGTCGAGACGCTTTTCAGAGCCAATATTACCCAAAATAACTTCACCGGTGCTAATCCCAATTCGAGTAAACAGAGGTTCCTTTAATTTCCCACTCCCCATCAATTTATCGTTTAAGATACTTTCATATTTTTTCATAGTAAGTGCAGCTTCACAACATTTTTCTGCATGGTTGCCTGTAGAATTTGGCCCACCAAAAAAAGCAAGTATACCATCTCCAACGAGCTTAGATACAGTTCCACCAAATGTTTCGATAACCCCACTCATTTCACTAAAATATTCATTTAAAACCGTAACAAGAATATCTGGACTCATAGTTTCTGAAAGCGTTGTAAACTCCTTTAAATCTGTGAACATAATTGTAAGATTTTCATATTCACCACCAATTTTCAGTACAGAAGGATCATGCTCAATTAGGTCAACGATTGCAGATGGAACATAACTTGAAAACGCTTTTTGCAATGAACTTCTTTGCTCTTTCGTCTTGGCAAGTTCAATTAAAAGGCATGCTGTACTTAGAATCCGTATAAAAGGTCGAACATACTTTCTATTTCGTAAGTGCTCTTTTTCTAAATTATTTGGGTATCCTAAAAATATAAAGCCAATCATTTCGCCTTTCTTAAAATAGGGATAAGACACTGTATGATTAGAATGTAATTTATAATCATGAAAACTAATAAGTTCTGTGCGCTCGATTACGGCTTCTACTAAATATTCGTTACATAAACATGTTTCTTTGTAAAACTCAACACTTAATTTTTCTTTTTTTGTTATAGTAGCGAAAGCAACATATGATATCTGTAAGTTTTCTACCAACCACTGATATGATAACTCATAGACTGCTTCCATTTTTGTTGCAGTTAATAGCTCTTCTTCAAGGTTGTTGTAATCTACATCTCGGTGTGCTTGGGTAACATTTTTATCAATTTTTGCATCATTGATTTCTTGAGAATCTTTCTCAATTTGTAACTCTTGCACAGGCGTAGATTCTAACACTTTTATTTCTTCAGTTTTTGATGAACCATTGTTATTTGGTATATCTGTTAAAGTTTTATCAAGATGCAAAATATATTTTTCACTCTCATGCAAATGCTTAACAAATTTTCTATTCCAGCTCATAAAATTATTAAAACATACTAAACTACATAATAGTACTAGTGCACCTACCGAGTAAAAAACATACACTGAAAATTGTTCTGTATACCATAAGAAATTATCATTAAAATAAAGCGAAAGGTGAGCTATAAATGCGAGAAATAGAAAAATTGCTAAAAATAAATATGTACCTCTCCCTCTCATCGATTCCCCTGAACTTTCATTAAAGCTTCAACTTGATCAGTACAAAATGCCTTTAAGAGTGCTATTTGCTCTTTTACACGATCTTGAGAAGGCGATCCTGTAATATTTTTGTGTGCAACACAAGATTCAATTTTAATATAGTCATATACATCCTCTAAAATCAGCTCAGATAACGAAGCATATACTTCAATCGGTAAATCTTCTAAGTTTACTTTTTTTTCAATACAAATTTTTACTGCATTTGCAACTACTTCATGGGCAGTTCGAAATGGCATGCCTTTTTTAACCAAATAATCGGCTAAGTCTGTAGCATTTGCATACCCACCTGTACATGATTGATACATTTTTTCAGTATTCCATGTTACTGTGGAAATCATATTCGAAAATATACCTAAGCATGAAAATGCTGTATCATATGCTGAAAAAAAACTTTCCTTATCTTCTTGTAAGTCCCTATTATATGAAAGTGGTAGGGCCTTCATCATAGTTAGCAAGGCAATTAAATTTCCATATACTTTACCAGTTCTGCCTCGAATAAGCTCTGCAAAGTCAGGGTTCTTTTTTTGAGGCATAATACTTGAACCTGTTGACCATTTATCAGATAATTCTATAAACTTAAACTCTTCAGTAGCCCAAATAATTATTTCCTCACAAAAACGTGAAAGATGTGTCATTATTAATGAAAAAGCAGATGTCATTTCAATAAAATAATCTCTATCCGAAACGGTATCAATCGAATTCTGTGTAACATCAGAAAAACCTAACATTTTTGCAACGAAAATTCTATCTAACGGCAGTCCGCTTCCTGCTAAGGCACCTGCACCCAGAGGAGAAAAATCAATTCGTTTTAATGAATCTTGAAGTCGTTCATAATCGCGCTTTAACATCCAAGTCCATGCACATAGGTGGTGAGCCAATGTCACAGGCTGTGCGCGCTGTAAATGAGTATACCCGGGCATTAATGTATTTATATGATCTGAAGCAATCGTTGTAAGTATATCAATAAGCCCTAGAAGGCGACTTTGCATGCTTGGAATGGCGTGGCGTAGATATAATCGTTCATCTAAAGCAATTTGATCATTTCTACTTCTTCCAGCATGAACTTTCTTTCCAACATCTCCCAATCGTTCAGTTAACACACCTTCTACAAAGGAATGGATGTCTTCAGATGATGTATCAATTTCAAGTGAACCACTTTCAAGGTCTTGTAATATGGAATTTAATTCATTTATAATAGTTTTAGAATCTTCTAAAGAAATAATATTTTTATTCCCAAGCATTGTAACATGTGCAATGCTACCCCTAATGTCATCAAAAGCGAGACGAGAGTCAACATGTATTGATGTTTCAAATGCTATTGCTTCAGCATCAGGGCCTTCGTCAAAGCGACCCTGCCATAATGTCTTTTTCTTTGCCATTTGTATCTATTGTCCTGTATTTTAACTCTATACCAAAATAATCTTAAACTTCCACATTATATTATACACTGTATTCAAATTTATAACAAGTAAGGAATATAGAAATAACTTCTTAAGAAATTAAATATTTGCTGTTACAGTGCTTATATCCGTGCCACACCTGCTTTTTTTGCAGCTTCACTAACAGCATTTGCGACAACTTTTCCAACTCGTTCATCAAAGGCTGCAGGAACAATATAATCAGCATTCAATTCTGAATCGCTAACAAGGTTTGCTATAGCCATAGCAGCGGCAACTTTCATGTCATCGTTTATATCACTTGCTCTTACATCGAATGTACCGCGAAAAATTCCAGGAAATGCCAGAACATTGTTTATTTGATTTGGAAAATCACTTCTACCTGTTGCTATAACTGCGGCCCCACCAGCTTTTGCTTCATCTGGAAAAATTTCTGGGGTTGGATTTGCACAGGCAAAAATAATTGCATCGGTATTCATAGTCTTAACCATTTTAGATGTAACCGTACCAGGAGCACTTACCCCAATAAATACATCAGTTCCCTTAAGGATTTCTGCAAGGTTTCCTGTTTTCTTATCAAGGTTTG
>CAYJGO010000008.1:0-28727 GCA_964369855.1 uncultured Treponemataceae bacterium
GAGTTGGTGAAACCATGTTTGAAGATCCCTTTACCTCTACCATTCTTGGTGCCTTTGAAGAAGAAATTAGGATGAACGGCTATTTCATGATGGTTCATGTTACACATAGTGCAGAGGAAGTTATAAAGCTTTCAAAAATATGGAAACTTGATGGCCTATTAATCCTGTGGCTTTCAGATGATGCAACAGAGTCTCTTCTAGAATCTAGTATCACACCAACTGTTTTTTTAGACTGCTATTATACGGGTAAAAATGAGAATTTCTATAATGTTGGACTAGATGATTTTCAAGGTGGGTATGTTGCTACAAAGTATTTTATTGATAATGGGCACAAACGAATTGCAATACTTACAGATGATGATAAAGTTGTAGGCGGATATAAACACCGATTTGAGGGGTACAAAAAAGCACACGAAGAGTCTCATTTGCCAATAAGCGAAAGTTCTCTTATAACTATTTCTCGTAATAAAGACTTACGTTTAAAAGCGTATAAAGAACTTTGTGAAAAACCTTCTACATATACAGCGTTATTTTTTTTGGCAGATTATTATGCTGCCGAAGCTATTAGCTATTTTCAAGAACAAAATATAAAAGTTCCAGATGACATATCAGTCATTGGGTTCGATGATAATATATATTCTCGTATGATTCATCCACAAATTACTACTATACATCAAGATACATTTGAAAGGGCAAAAATTGCTGTTTCGTTATTGTTAAAAGTTATTACAGGTAATACTTCTTGTGAAAAAAGTATACGACTGGGCGTAAAACTTATTGAAAGAGATAGTGTAAAAAAAATCTAGCAATTTACTGGGGTGCTAACACTCTAAAGTCATTTTTATTACTTTCCGATAATAATTATAAGAGGTGAACTATATGGCAGGGATAAACGGAATTACAGGTGGCTTTTCAAGTATTACTAATGGATACTCAACAGCAGAAGCTGCAACACTTAATAATGAAATCAGTACGTTCCAGGCCCTCGTCGATGCAGTTCAACAGGGTAATACCGCTCAGTCTGAATCAAGATCAGACGAGGGTATTGCTTTCACTTCATCTGCAATACCTCTAGCACAAGAAGGTCGTTTAAACGGTGACTATGCAACAGGTTTTGCAAATACATTTACATCAAAGGCAGATACTCATGCTCTACCAAGCGGAGCAGCTGCGAATCAAACCTCTCGAGCCTACGATGGAAAGACAATTGATAAAACAAGTAAGCTCTATGAAAAATCATTAGAACTTGAATCGTATTTTGTTAAAATTCTACTGTCTTCTATGAGAAATACTCTTACAGGTACAAGTATATCTGGTGAAGAAAAGTCTTACGCTCAAGAAATGTATGATGATATGTTTTATGATGAGTTGTCTACTGTTATGACTAAAAATGCTGGTTTTGGCTTAGCTGATCAAATTTACTTACAGTTAGATGTGTAGTAATAACTATATATTTTTAATATTTATTACATATTATTTTAAGAATTTGTAGTTCTAGAATCTGCAAAACTATTAAAAAACTCAGAAAAATTGGATTAATTTATTATATAAATATAAAATTTTATTTAAAAACTGCTGACATTTATACAAAAAACTGATATAATATATACATATATTGTGAAAAAATATATATTTTTAAAAAATTTTATACTTTTTTATATCGTAAGGATAGTATTATATGAATAATAAGCTGGCCAAAAAAGTCAAATATCCAATTTCTTTAAAACTTATCAGTATTATTAGTATTTTAGTTATTGTTTCGCTTGGTGCGGTAACAACCTTGGTTGCATTAGTAATTCGTTCTGATGTTCAATTAACGGCAGAACAAAATAATCACGCGATAAATGCACAAGCTGCTGATGCAGCTGAGAGAGAGCTTTCTAGTGCAAGGTCGAATGCATATTTGTTAATGAATGCAATTTCTATTATTGGTCAACAAAGTGCTTTAGCTGCAGAATATGCATCACTTTTCTTTGAAAGAAATCAAAATATTGCTGCAATAACTATTCCAGGATCCGTAGAATTTGTAAATAATAGATTTTTCCTTTCAAATGAGATTGACTCTTCTACCTTTGATAATTTTCTTGTTTCGGCAAATAATAGCATTACTCGCTCATCACGTGGGGAAGTTTTAGCTGTTAATGCAACACCAGAATTTAATATTCCAACTATTGCTCTCATGTTTCCATGGGTAGAGTCTGGAAGAGAAGAAAGCTTAATAATTATTTTTTCTAGTGATACTCTCGCTGAAACTTTTGGAACTGGCTCAACTAATAGCTCATATATGATAAATGACACAAATGATGTATTAATACACTCAGATGTGGAGTTTACTCGTTCAGCAGTAAATTTATCAAATATAAGCCTTGTAGAACAAATGAGACAGAATAATGATGAGAACAGGCAAATTGTTTTCACAGATGTAGATGGAGTAGAGTATTTTGGAGCGTATACGAAACTGAGCGTTGGCGACATTGGAGTAATAACAACAATACAGTCTTCATTGGTATTTGAAGGTGTTAATGCTTCAACACTACAAAATATTTTATTTGCTTGTGCTGTTTTGAGCTTATCGGTCTTGTTTATTTGGTTTTTCTCTAAATCAATTAGTAAGCCAGCACGAATATTAGCAGATGCATCTCAAAAAATTGAGAATGGAGATTTTAACTTAGATTTAAAGCCACAAAGTAATGATGAGCTAGGCCTTTTAACTGCCCAATTTATGAGTATGTCAAAAGGGCTTGAGAATTTTGGAAAATTTGTTAATAAAGAAATTGCACTAAAAGCAATGAAAGGTGATCTTCCACTGGGAGGAGAAACCAAAAATGCAACAATTTTCTTTTCTGATATTCGCTCCTTTACTGCAATTTCTGAAAAATTAGAACCGCATGAGGTTATTGAGTTTTTAAATGATTACATGAGCCGAATGGTTAAATGCGTTAATGACACAAATGGGACCGTTGATAAATTCATCGGAGATGCTGTTATGGCCGTTTGGGGTGCTGCAAAATCTGCTGGTAGCAAAGAATTAGATGCATTAAATGGTGTTCGTTCTGCACTTTTTATGAGAGCTGCTTTAGCAGATTTTAATATTGGTCGTGGTGGCGATAAAAAGCCAA
The DNA here is from genome assembly GCA_964369855.1 of uncultured Treponemataceae bacterium. Classification (GTDB taxonomy): domain Bacteria; phylum Spirochaetota; class Spirochaetia; order Treponematales; family Treponemataceae; genus CAYJFX01. The sequence continues at coordinate 3,120 of CAYJGO010000008.1, forward strand.
TTATTAAAATAGGTTGTGGATTAAATACAGGTCCAGTTGTTGCAGGCCAAATGGGATCTAAAGAGTTAAAAATGGAATATACTGTTATTGGTGATGCTGTAAACCTAGCTTCGAGAACAGAAACTCTAACAAAGCCATTTGGTGCAGATATATTAATTACCGAAGATACCTATGCGTTAGTAAAAGACCATGTTATTGTAGAAAGAATGCCATCTGTTAGGGTAAAAGGTAAGGAAAAGCCAGTATGTATCTATGCTGTAGTAAATATGCCTAACGTAACAGATATTCCAGGTGCTGGTCAATATGGCCCTAAAACTATGGATGACGTTAGAAGAAAGCTTGGATTAGAAAAACCTGATTTTGGCACTGTGAATGCAGATGAAGGTGAAAAGAAATATAAACTAGGTGAATAGTTAATCACATTTAATATAAGTGTAAAAGAGAGTATAGATTGCAAGAAAATAACACTATAAATACTACTAGTACAGATATACAAAACAATGATTCTCACATACAAATTCAAAAACGACGTCGAAGCTTATATAGTGATGTTTTTGTTACTGTTTTATGTTTATTAGGTTTTTATTTAAGTTTACAGTTTTTTACTTTGCCGTGAATCGCTCCTTAGATAAAATTAACGAAACACCAATTGGTACAATTACATTTAAATATAAGACGGCACAACGAAAGTTACTAGATCGAGTTCTTTGGGATAGGGTAAAGCAAAATTCACCTGTTTATAATGGTGATATTATTCGAACTGCTGAATTATCAGAAGCAACAATAACATTTTCTGATGGTAATATTATGAACCTGTACGACCAAACTCTTGCACAAGTTTTTTTGAATATTGAAACAGGTGCAGCAGTTGATTTTACTGAAGGTGGTATTTCATTAGATACATCGGGAGCAACTAGTGGTATTACATTAACATCTGGAAATGCTACCGTTCAATTAGAGACAGGTTCATCGCTTAACGCTCTTGCAGCGTCGGCTGGTGTAAGTGGTCAAGGTGGGATTCCGTTATCTATTCAAATGACTTCAGGTAATGCAAATGTTTTATCTGCTTCTGATCAAAGTTCAAGAAGTCTTAGTGAAGGAAATGCACTTGTACTACAAGAAGGTACAGATACGTTTGCAGAGCCATCTTTAACTGTTTTAGCACCACGTGTAAATGCAAAATATTTAAAACAAACAGATAGCGGACTACCAGTTTTATTTGAATGGGACTCAGAAAATGTTTTAGCAAGTGACTCAATTATTTTAGAAACATCTCGAAATCGTAACTTCTCACAAATCTCAGATCAAATTAGTCTGTCAAATGTTAATAGTGTAGCGCTAAACTTAGATGAGGGTGTATGGTATTGGAGATTGTACGTTTTAGGGCAGAGCTATTCAGTTAGTTCAAGACTACAGATATATGATTCTCCGGCACCTTCTCTTACTGTGCCAACTCAAAATGCAGAGTATAATTATTCAACAAAAACACCAAGTATTCGTTTTGTATGGAATGATGATTCGCAAGTTTCATCGTGGACACTAAATATAGCAGATAACGAAGAAATGGAAAATCCAATTTTTACTCAGAATACAAGCCAACCGTCAAGTATTATATCTTCACTTGAAGATGGTACATGGTATTGGACTGTAACTGCTGCCTACCCAGCGAGTTTAAACCGTCAATTTGATACACTTCGCTCATCAGTTCGATCTTTCTCTGTATTTGAACAAGGAGAGTTAGACCCTGTATTACTAACGCTACCAGCACAAAATGGCTTTCTTGATACTACAAAAATTGTAACGGGTCAGTATTTTTCTTGGAAACATAATTATGAAGCAGATAACTATACTATTAAAATTAGTAGGAATGCAGACCTTTCATCTCCAGCTGTAGAGGAAACTGTTGATGATAATTACTTTGTATTAAATACGACGCATGCGAGTGTGGGAACTGGACAATGGTATTGGGGTGTAACCCAAGCTGATTCACGAGGTAATACATCGGTTATAAGTGAAATACGCTCATTTTTAGCCATAGAAGGAGAGGTAGAACAAAGGACCATTTTCCCGTCTGATGGTTATACGTTAGCTGAAGAAATTGTATATGATACTCCATTTACATGGAGAACAAACTTAGACTATGAAATGAAAATTGAATTTTCACGAACTGCAAATTTTAGTTCAATTTATACCACCAAAACTGTCAAAGGTTCTTCTTTTACAGGGCTAAATTTACCGGAGGGGGAATGGTTTTGGAGGCTCAATGCAGTAGTTCCAAGTGGAAACTTTACTTTTACTTCGCCTGTAAAAAGTTTTACTGTCCGATCATTTTTAGATCAGGTTCCTTTGAATGATATTGGTCCTAACAATTCAATTATAGTTAGGCCTGGTTTATCTGTTGATTTTACATGGCAAAGTGTTGAAGACGCAGATTTCTATCAGTTTAGTTTATTTCATGCTTCTGATAGGGTAAACCCTATTATTGAAGATCCACTTGTAGAAGGAAATTCTTTCACGGTTGAAATGCAGAATTTACCTGAGGGTAATTATATTTGGGCTATGCGTGCAATGGCCTCGGAAACTGCGAATTCTAGTAGGCTTAGGGGTGTATTAACAGAGCGAGTATTGTTAGTTAAAAAACTAACTCCAATAAGCTTAGATACACCAGCTCGAGGTGAGAGAATTGAAGGTCTAGATGCCCTATTGCAACCTCCAGTGCTATCTTGGTCAAGTGTTGAACAGCCTGAGAATGCTGTTTTAATTTTAACACAGGTAAATAGAGGCTTAACTCTGGATTCACGTACAAGAGGTGTTGAAGTACGTGACAGGGATGCATATATCAGAATTGTAAATCCTGAGAGAAATATTCAACTACCTTCCCTTGGTCCTGGTACTTGGTATTGGAGTGTTATTGCAGAGACTGATGACGGGTTTGATATTACTGCAGTTCAACCGGCTAGTTTTATAGTTGAAGAAATTGAGCCATTCCCAGTACCAAGAGGGTTACAACCAAGTGATGATTTGTTATTAAACGATAACTACTTTAGGCAACAAAGACATATTGATTTTTCGTGGAATTCCGTTAATGGAGCTGATGGTTATATATTGCAGATTACTGATAATAGAAATAGAGTGCTTTTTGAAGAGCTATTTAACGAAGAAACAAGTTATAGGTTTACTAGTTTTGACTTGCTTGATCGTGGTACTTATACGTGGACTGTTGAGGCTGTTTTACGATTAGAAGATGGTACATTTGTTAAACGTGGTAGGGTCAGTGAACGAGATTTTAGAATTGACTTATCAAGGCCAACTGCGCCACAACGTCAAACTACGGGAGAATTGTATGGCCTATAAGATTTTTTTAAGATATAGTATGCTTTTAATTCTATTATTTTTTTGTTTTACTACCATGTATGCTCAAAATAATCAGGAAAATCAAGCAAGAGATGCTAGTGGTAATATAATTCAAGAATCACAAGAGCCAACTGACTACCAAGTAGTGGAAACAAATAGGGGTGTTATGTTCATTCAAACCCTCACGTGGGATTCAGGTGGCAATGCATATAAATATGGTTTAGTTATGCAACGATTATCAAATGCAGGAAGCTGGCAATACTTTAATGTTGCAAATTCAGTTACTCCAGGAGAAAATACTAACGCACAGGCCGAGCAGTGGGTAAATGAAGGTGTTACATATAATGGATTAACAACTACTACAAATTCTATACAAGTTTCACTGAGCGCTGGAACGTATCGTTATCGAGTGCATGTGTTTAATTTTTTAGATAGAGTAGAGTCTGAGTCTGAATGGTTTCAAGTAGAAGTGTTTAGAGCAATACAGCCGAGAGCTTTTTCATTTACACCTGGAACGCTGTATTTAGATGAAGTTCAAACAGGACTATTTGATTTTAATATTTCTAATGTTACTGATCGTTCTACATTAATGTTACGCATACCAGATAACCCATCTAGAACAGCATACGGTACTATTGCAAATAGAAGTGGAAATAGAGGACAAATACAGTTTAATATGTCTCATTTGGATGTAGGGGTATATGAGTTTGTTATTGAAAATCCAGGCGGATTAACAAGTGTTATCGAGCCAATTACAATTAGGTTTTTAAAGACTTATGATTTTAATGTTTCTGCTGGATATTCTCTTATGTATATCATACCAAATGCTTTTACATCTTATTATGAAAAAGAGATTGCGCCAATTGGTGCAAATCTTCGCGTTACATATATACCTTTAAAGAGAAATTTTGGAAATATAGGCTTTGAGTTCACTGCATCTGCCTACCTTTTTGGAAGTGAATTAGAAGGGTATGATATTAATACTAATATTATTCCCGCAACAATTAATTTTGTGTATCAATACCCATTAATAAAAAAACGGCTAATATTAAATACTCACGTAGGAGGTGGAGTTACTCTTTTTAATAACTTAGTCTTTACTTTTAGTAGTGATGTAGCATCTCCAGCTCTTAATGCTCTAGGATATGCCGGGAGTGCAGGTATTTCTTTGCAAACATATGTTTCAACACGACTCTTTATAGAGACCGGCCTTGATTATCTTGTATCACCCCTAAATGGTCTACTCTTTCAAGGTATTCAACCTTATATCAATATTGCTTATCAATTTTGATGTAAATTATGATTTTTTTTACTTAAACCCATTGACACTTTTTTTATAATTTGATATATTTTAACAGTAATAACTAGTCTCCTTCGTCTAGTGGTTAGGACACCGGGTTTTCATCCCGGCAACAGGGGTTCAATTCCCCTAGGAGATGTAAGGCTGATTCATATGAATCAGCCTTTTTTATTAGCAAGGGTGTGCTATGTTTACTGAGGATATGGGACAAGAAGAGACATCTCAAAAACTTGATATATCAGAGGTACGTAAATACATAGGTGTTGGCGGCCCATTAGAACATATATTTGAACTTTTTGAAGAGCGTCCAACACAAATAGAATTATTGGAACACATTTGTTTAGCCTTTAATGAAGATAAGGTTGGTGTTTTTGAAGCAGGAACAGGCGTAGGAAAGTCTTTTGCGTATTTAATTCCCGCAATGCTATGGGCCTTTAATAATAGAGAACGTGTAGTTATTTCAACTGGAACAATCAATCTACAGCAACAGTTATATGAAAAAGATATACCTCTAGCAAAAAAAATTCTTGATAAAGATGTAAAAGCAGTTCTTGTTAAAGGCAGACAAAATTATATTTGTCTTAGACGGTTTAATGATACCAAGAATGAAAAAGATCTTTTTGTGGAAGAGTCAAACGAGCTAAAAATTATTTCAAAGTGGCTTGCAACCACACAAACTGGTAGCAATTCTGATCTTTCTTTTTTACCTAATATGGGACTCTGGACGAAAATTAATTCTGAAAGTGATGCTTGTATGGGGCAGCGCTGTAAGTATTTTGAACAATGTTTTGTTATGAAGGTACGTAAAGAAGCTGCTGACGCTCATATTCTTATAGTAAATCATCATCTTTTATTCGCTGATATTGAAATGAGACTTGGAGTGGGATTTGACGACACGGCTGTTCTACCGCCTTACAAGAGGGTTGTGTTTGATGAGGCCCATGGCATTGAGGATGCTGCAACTAGTTTTTTTTCTGAAAGTTTAACCCGATTTACTTTTATAAAACAGTTAAATAGATTATATCGCAAGCATAAAAATTCGATAGCAGGTCATTTATATACATTAGAATTATTATCAAATAAAGGGGAATTGGCCTCACAAGCAATACAAGAAATACAAGAAGTAAAGTTAGCATTAGAAAAAACTGAAGTACTAGCTATGCAAGTCTTAGATAATTCATATACATGGCGATTAACAAATGATTCTGCTCACCAAGCAGCAGGTCTCTTTTCTTCTATAACTAGTCTTCGTTCATGTATTATAACACTATGTGCAACTATCAGAGACTTAATTGATGAAATTGATGAAGATGATCAAGCAACACCAGTAGTATGGGAAACAAAAAGTATTTTAGGGCGTTTAGATTCAATAGCTAAAATGTGTCAAAATTATAGTAAATGGCAAACAAAAGAAGATTTGGTTTTTTGGCTTGAAAAGGCAGGGGGAGGGAAAAGAGAAGCCTATCCTCGGTTTGTTCAAACACCACTAGATATTGCACCTCTTATGAAGATTGGTGTTTTTGAACCATTAAAAACAGTTGTCTGTGTTTCTGCAACGCTAACTACTGCAGGGAGTTTTAACTTTTGGCTAAATAGAAGTGGTATAGACTTAATTGATCAAGAGAGAATAGTTAGTGGTAGTTTTACATCGCCTTTTAATTACAAAGAGAATGTAATTTTTTCAATTCCGACTGATATACCTTTACCACATGAGAGTAGCTTTCAGCAGCATATTGAAAATACAATTGTTAGGTTAATACGCAATTCACAAGGAAGAGCCTTGGTTTTGTTTACTTCTTATGATTCTTTGCGCTCCGCATGTGAGTTTGCAAGACATACTCTTGCAAATGATGGGATAAATGTTATAAAGCAAGGAGATGATGATCGTTTCCGATTGTTACAGACTTTTAAAGAAGATATTTCAAGTGTACTATTTGCTACAGATTCTTTTTGGGAAGGTGTTGATGTGCCAGGTGAAAGCCTCTCTCAGGTTATACTTGTAAAGCTTCCATTCGCGGTGCCAACAGACCCTGTATTTGCTGCGCGTAGTGAAGCAATAGAAAAAAGAGGAGGCTCCTCTTTTATGGAATTAAGTCTTCCGGGGGCGGTAATTACATTTCGGCAGGGTTTTGGAAGATTAATTAGGCACACAGATGATAGAGGTGTAGTAATTACATTAGATAAACGTCTTGTTACAAAACAGTATGGAAAACTATTTATTAATAGTATCCCACAAACAAAATGCATATTTGATGATGAAAAAGTAGTGAGCTCATCGATTGAGCAATTTTTGAATAACGCATAAAAAAAGACTGCATAAGCAGTCCTTTATCATAACGTAAAGAAAATCAAATTATTTGAAATCCTTTGGTCGACGTTCAACTCGTTTGCATGCTGTACACTCAGCAATGTTTTTTAGTTTTCCATTTTCAAATAATGTTTTCATTACAACATCACCACCGCAACTACAATTGAATTTATGTGTTGTAACCGATGTACGCGAGTTCTTACTTGCTCCAGCCATTTTTGGCCTCCCCAATAAAGATTTTACATTCATAATATAACACATTTATTATAAAGTGTCAATAAATCATAGTGTTTCTTTATTGTAATCAAGGAAAAGTATTATTGCTTTGTGATTTCCCAGCATCGATGAATTTTTGTATTTCGAAAATCTTCTGGAATTGTTTTGTGTGTAATTTCTGTAATTAGAACATTTGATGAACTAAAAATTTCTTCATCAAACTTAAGACTTCTACTGTTTGATGAAAAATATAATACTCCGCCACATACTAAGTGTTTTGTGCATAAATTGATTAAAGTAGCATAATCTTTGTTTATATCTAAAATTGTACTAGTTTTTTTTGAGTTTGAAAAGGTTGGTGGGTCTAGTATAATTATATCCCATGTACTTGTATCATTACTCAAAAAGGTAAAAACATCATCATTAATAAAACGGTGTGTATTAATAGGTATATTATTTATTTCAAAATTTCTTTTAGCCCAGGCTATATATGTTTTTGATAAATCGACAGAATCAACATGGATAGCTCCTGCTTGTGCAGCATGAACACTAAATGAGCCTGTATAGCAAAATAAGTTTAATATCCTTTTATCTTTGCTTTTAGATCTTACAATATTTCGAAGTGGGCGATGATCAAAAAATAGTCCTGTGTCTACATATGATGAGAGATTTAACAAGAACTTAGAATTATATTCCTCTACTGTGATTACAAACTCTTTTTGAATATTTTTTTCATATTGCCCTTCTTTTTGACGTTTTCGAGTTTTTGTAAAAATTTGATTTTCTTCTATATTTAAGACTGTAGAAATGCACTTTATCATTGCATTAAGCCAAATCTCTTCTTCTAGCTCGTCCTTTTCATATGGGCGCTCATATAAAAACAAAACAACATATAACTCATTATGTATGGTGAAATAGATATCAATGCTTAAGGGTATTTCGGGAATATCTCGATTATATAAACGGTAACAATTGATATTTTCACGTTTAGCCCATTTTCGTAAATGTTTATATTTTTTTGTTAGGCGATTAAACAAAAATTCAACTTGCTTCTCTGTTTTTTGATCATTCGTTTCTTGCATGTGTAAACTGTCTATGGTTTATTTGAGTTCATCATTAAACTTAACAAGGCATAACCAGATGTTAAGTCTTCTTGCTGGCAAGCAATGTTCTTGTTCAGCTTCAACTTAACATTTGTAAAATTCCAAATAGCATTTATTCCAGCATCTACTACTTTATCTGCCGTATCTTGGGCAACGCGGGAAGGAACTGTTAACACTGCTATTGTAACACCTAATTCGACTAATTTTTTATTAAGTAACTCTAACGGATATACATTTACTCCGTGTATCACTTTTCCAATTTTACTTTTATCAGTATCAAATGCGGCAACAAAATGAAGTCCATGAAACTGAAATTCTTGGTAGCCTAATAATGCTGTCGCTAGATTTCCAACGCCAATTAGAATTGCATCCCTTGGTTTACTCCATCCTAAAAAACTTTCTATTGCATTTATAAGTGGTAGGACAGGGTAACCTTTTTTTGGCTTTCCAACTATTCCGGTTATAGCTAAATCTTTTCTTACTTGTATTGGTTCGAGTTCTAGTTCTGTTGCAATTAAAGTACCTGAAATATCTGTTATTCCTTTATCGTATGCACTTCTTATAATATGCAAGTATGAAGGCAATCGACGCACTGATGGAGCTGCAAGAATTTTTTGTTTAGGCATTTGGTCTCCTTAGAGTATGCTGACCGTAAGTTTTTTATAATAGACTCTTATAATTATATACTACTTTTAATAAAATTTAAAGTAGTTTTTTAATAAAATTTAGTAATCTACTTGAACAAAATCAAAAATTGCGATATTATGGAATGTATAATAAATTTGTATATTCATTTGGAGATATTTAATGGGTGTTATTGAAATTGTTTTATTGGTTGTTTTTGTTGTTATTTGTGTATTAGCTGTAAGTATAATACTTTTACAAAGAGATGAAGGCGGCGGTCTTGGTGGTTTGTTTGGCGGGGGCTCAAGTGCTTTTGGATCACGCTCGCAAACTGTAATTACAAAAACAACATATGTTTTTGTTGCTCTGTTCTTCTTAACAACAATCGGGTTAGCTGTTTTAAATAGAGCTTCCGTTGTAGAAGATTTAAGTGGGGCTGCTGTTGATGTGCAGTCATCAAATCAGACTGAAGGTCAAGATTGGCTTAATAATAACATTGAAAGTACTGATGAGGAGCTATCAGAAAGTAATGCTTCTGAAACTACAGAAGGAGAAAATTAACTATGGTATTAGGTGAAGCACTAAGTCCTCAAGCAATTAAAATAGATCTTGAAAGTGTTGACAAGGACGAAGTTTTTGAAGAACTTATTGAAGAACTTGTAACAATTATGCCTAGTGTTGATAGACGTTTAGTCTTACAAGCTGTGAAGGAAAGAGAAGATAAAATGAGTACTGGTGTGCTTCCTGGTATAGCTGTACCGCATGGAAAAACAGATGCTATCAAAGGTGTAAAGGGTGTAATTGGGATTTCAAAACAAGGTATAGAATATGATTCTCTTGATGGAAAACCTGTGCATATTATTATTCTTTTATTATCATCCCCAGACTCAAGTGAATTACATTTACGGGTATTAAAACATTTGGCCCGAGTCTTAGAAAACTCAGCTTTTTATAATGATTTGTTATCACAAAAAACTCCAGAAGCTGTGTATGATTTAGTTTGTAAATATGAGGAAGAGTTAAACTAATGGAAGCAGATATACTTGGGCATCTTATTCAAGTTGAACAAGATGCAGCTAATATTTTATTCGATGCACAGGTAGAAGCCGATAAACGAGTCTCCGAAGCTCAAATTCAAGCTGATCATGATTATAAAGATAAATATGATCAGTTAATAAAAACACTTGAAGATGAATATGAGCAACAAATTATAGCGATAGAAAATGAGCATGTACAGGTAAATGAAAATTTTAAAAATGAAGTTGCCATCACAAAAAAGGATATTACGAGTTTTAATTCTTTATTAAATACACTTTTATTTGAGGCATAAAATGGATAAGTCTAGCGCTACAGATTATATTTATGCAAAGTCTCAAGGTATGCTTGCAAAGTCATTTGTAGGCCCAAGAAAGATTCGCCTGTTTTCTGCAAAATCACTTTCTGAATTATGGCGAATGCTCTTTGACACAGCCTCACCGCTTGTTCCTGAAAATTTATTAGCAAAAACAATTGAGCAAGAGGCAGAGAAAGCATTTATATATGATTATATGAAGCTTTTATCTGCTTTTAATGATCCAGATCCCGTAGCTGTTCAATTATTGAGATTTTATGATTATCAAAATATTAAGGAAGTAAATGCTGCTTTAATGCGGGGTTTTACTGAAATCCCCAAAATAGTTGATATCGGGCGCTATTCTATTTTACACTATAAGGGCTGGCCTAAAGTTGATTTAATTACAAAAAACACATCAATTAGCTGGCTAGAGTCACCCCCAACTAGAGAAACAATATTAGAAATAGATACACGTTTAGACATACAATATACAACAGAGTTATGGAAGGCATGCAAGGTAGTTACTGGACCAGATAAAGAATCAGTTGAGTATATCATAAAAGAGTACATTGTTTTGCAAAACATATTATGGGCTTTACGATTAAAAATATATTACAATTTTAATGAGAAGCAAATGCTTGAGCATTTGGTTTTTGACGGAAACAAACCTAATCATTCTGATATATTAGCAGGACCTGCTATTGAAGCTTTTAATAAACAAACTGACTCATGGGAAGATTGGGATTCTTGGAAGTATGTAGATTTTATAAATCCTAATGAAGAGGGTACGGTATGGAATTTAGATCCGACATGGCTTCAAAACTCAATTAATCTTCACTTGAACAAAGTGGTCTATTCGTCATTTGGAATGCATTTTTCTAGTGCACATATTTTAGTCACATGGTTTAAGTTAAAAGAGTACGAATTAAACTGTATTAGAACCTGTGTTGAAGGCTTACGGTTAAATGTTGAAACTGAAGAGGCTAAACAATTTACATGGATTTATCAATAATTGAATGTAAGAATATGTAATAATGGTATGGAGGATATATGGCGAGAACAACACCAATGCACTTAGTTGAATTAATGATTCTTAAAGAGGATATTACTAAGGTTATTGAGTTTTTAGGTAAAAAAAATATTTTTCAATTTCAAACTGCATTAGATGAATCTGCTGTTCAAGATAAAAACTCTAGTCAAGAATTCTTTGATACGTTGCAAGACTTGCGTAGCTATTTGCAAATTCCAGATGCACAAGACTATGATGATGCTTCACGCATTCCAATTGATACTGATATTGAAAGTGCACGAAAAATTATTGAAAGTGTCCAAGTTCTTAAAGATAAAGAAATTACTGCAATTGAAAATAGAAAAAAAATATTTGAAGCGTATCAAGAAGCAAGTTCTTTTGCAAACTTAAAAGTTCCTTATACTGATTTAGAGCATTTGTCTTTTTTATCTTTGAGAATAGGTAAAATTGATCCAACAGTAATCGATGATTTAATTTTTCATTTAGGGAATAGGGCGGTAATAATTCCTTTAGGGACTGATAAAACAAAAATTGTTGCTGCTTCTTCAAAGAAAGGTCGATTTGCCCTTGATGCAGAACTTCGCAGATACGGGTTTGTTCCGCTTGAAATTCCCGAAAACTTTAAAGGTATTCCTGATGATGTACTAGCTGAAATGAAATCGCAAACAATTCAAGAAGATAAATACCTCAAAGAAATTGAGTTAGAAAGACAAGGCTATGCTAAAACACATAGCAAAGAGATACTTCGGTTATTACGATGCTTTTCTATTGGATCACAAGTTGCAGAAATAGAATCACGCCTTGAATCTACTCAATTGGTTTATAGAGTCACTGGTTGGGTTCCATCAAAGGCAAGTGTTTCATTGATGAAAGACTTGGATAGTCTGACCGAAGGAAGAATTGCGCTTAGGCAATACGAGCCAGATGAGGTGCCATCCGTGAGTGAAGGTAGAGAAAGTGCACCAGTAAAATTAACACATGGTAAATTAGTTGGTAATTTTGAAAGGTTAATATTTGGATTTGGATCTCCAGTATATGGAACTATCGACCCAACACCTTTTGTTGCTTTTTTCTTTATTCTATTGTTTGGAATAATGTTTGGTGATGCAGGACAAGGCCTTGTGTTTATTCTTATTGGCTTATTAATGGTTTTTGGTGTTATTAAGAAATTTCCTGTTTCGCCTACTTTTGGGCCAATTTTCATAGCCATTGGTTGTAGTAGTACCTTTATGGGCCTACTAACTGGGGAGTTTTTTGCAAACCCAGATGTTCTTGCGCCGTTTAGCCGCTATGTTACAGGCTTGTTTGGGGAGAGCCGTAATCACATTTTAGTATTAATGCCCTCTCAAGGTTCAATCGATACATTATTTACTTTCTTTTTATTTACTCTTTCTGTTGGTTTTATTATAAATTCAACTGGATTACTAATTAATATTGTAAATCAAATTTCACTACATAATAAAGGAAAGGCCTTGTTTGGAAAAACAGGCCTTTCAGGGGCTTTATTCTTTTGGTACATCGTCTTTGTTGTAATTAAATTGTTTGCATTTAATATTGAAATACAAATGTATGATTGGATAATTATTGGCTTTTCTCTTTTTGGTGTTTTTGCTGCACATCCATTGGAAAGATTAATTGAAAATCATCGTCCAATATTTGTTAATGGCTTAGGTACTGCTGTAATTGAAGGTTTTGTTGAAATTTTAGAGGTGGTATCAAGTTATCTTTCAAATACGGTTAGTTTTTTACGTGTTGGTGCATTTGCGTTGGCACATGCAGTATTAGGCTTTATAATTCATACAATGATGGAACTTGTTGGGGCTACAGGTGGTATGCCTGCGGCTATAGCAGTACAAATTTTTGGAAATCTGATAGTTATTGTTCTTGAAGGAATGATTGTTTCTATACAGGTTATTCGATTACAGTATTATGAGTTCTTTTCTAAGTTTTTTACAGAAACAGGTAAGGAGTTTAAACCTTTTAGGTTTGTATATAATAAGTTGGAGCGATAGAACAAAGCGTTTTATCATTTACATTAAAGAAGAACGTTGTTTTTTTTGTGTAGATTGTTTCCTTATATAATGCACAATATGTGCGCGACAGGAGTATTTTTATGAATCGTAAAAAAGTAATTATTGCAGTATTTTTTATTCTCTTTATTGCTACAGCAGCTTTTGCTCAAGAAGCAGTAGTTGTTGAAAGTGATAATACTGCAGCAGTTAAGGCTATTGCAGCAGCATTAGCAGTTAGTTCAGCTTGTATTGGTGGTGGTTTAGCAGTAGGAAAGATTGGTGCTGCAGCTATGGGTGCAATGAGTGAAAATGAAAATCTTTCTGGTAAAGCCCTACCATTTGTTGGCCTTGCAGAAGGTGTTTGTTTGTGGGGGTTCTTGGTAGCCCTTCTTATATTGGTATTATAAAAATAAGGTTATTTAGTGAAGTATTATATTATAGGTGATACAGAATTAGTACTAGCTTTTTCTCTTGTAGGCGTTGATGGTATTGCAGTTGTGAATAAAAATGAAGCTATTGATTCGTTTAATCGAGTTACTGGTCGAAGCACAACCAATGGAAATGCAACACCTATAGAAGAGCTGCCAAAGGTATTAATACTTACTGAGAATATTGCAATGATGCTTGAAGATGAAATTCTACAATGGCAAATGAAGGGTGAATTCCCTCTCATTGTAGAGATACCGGGTATACATGGGCATATAATTGGCCGAAAAAGCCTCACAGAGTCAATTCGTGAGGCCATCGGTATACACGTGTAGAATAGGGAGAAAAAAATTATGGAAGAACTACGTTCTACGGCACTTATTGATAGTGAGATACTAGAAGATTCCCGAAAAAAAGCAGAAAGAATACTAGCACATTCATTGCGTGAATGTGAAAATATATTAGCGTCAGTTGATAAAAAAATTGATGCATCAGCAAAAGAAAAAAAAGTTTTTTATGATGAAAAAATAGCATTGTATAAAAAGGAAATGTTTGCATCTCTTCCTCTTGAGCAAAAGCGCTACCTTGTACAATTTGAACAATTAGCTATGCAAGAAGCGATAACTGAGTACTTTTCAAACCTTTCACACGATAAAAAACTCATTTTATTGTCAAACCTTTTAAAAAAATATAAAGACTATTTAATTCAATATAGCTTAGTAATAAAGGTTGTTGGTTTTAATAAGGAAGATATTTTAGCCCTCGTAAAAAAAGAATATTCGAGTGCCACTATTATATCCTGTGATGATATGGATCCAGTTTTATGTGCGTCGATTGAAAGTAAATATGATGCTCTTGAGGGTATGATTATAGAATCTGAAGACAGGTCCAGACAATGTAGACTGTTTCTTGGAGAATTAGTAGAGCAAATTATAGATAAAAATAGCTATGAACTGGCTACTACACTTTTTTGTGGGGGATTGCCTAAATGATAGAAGGTAAAATTACTAGGATTTCAGGGCCAATTGTGTACGCAAAAGGACTAGATTCTTGTGGTCTGTATGACGTTGTTGAAGTTGGAGAATCTAAGCTTATAGGTGAAATTATACGCTTAAAAGCAGGTATCGCGACAATACAAATTTATGAAGATAATACTGGTATGTGCATTGGAGAAAAAGTTGTTTCTCAACTTCGTCCTTTATCTGTCCGTTTAGGCCCAGGATTAATAGGAACTATTTATGATGGTATCCAACGTCCATTAAAAACAATGTATGATGATATGGGCGCATTTTTACGTCCTGGGCTAAGGGCTGAACCATTAGATGTAAAAAAAGTATGGGAATTCAATCCAATTCTTGAAGAGGGCAGTGCCATTGCTCCGGGGATGATTCTTGGTGAGGTACAAGAAACTTCCTCAATTAATCATAAAATAATGATACCACCATTAACTAAGGGACGTGTTTTAAGCAAAATTTTCCCAAAAGGTGAATATACAGTAGATGATCAAATTGGAGAAACTGAAATTGGCGAAAAACTGTACCTTTCCCAATATTGGCCAGTTAGAAAGCCCCGCCCTTATGCAGCAAAATTAACCGTATCTGAACCTCTTGTAACTGGGCAGCGGGTAATTGATGTTTTTTTTCCATTATCTAAAGGTGGAACAGCTGCTATTCCTGGTGGGTTTGGTACTGGTAAAACTATGACTCAACATGCCGTTGCTAAATGGTGTGATGCAGATGTCATTGTATATATTGGTTGTGGTGAGCGCGGAAATGAAATGACTGATGTTTTAACAGAATTCCCGTCACTTATTGACCCGAGAACTGGAAGATCATTAATGGAAAGAACAATTCTCATTGCAAATACATCAAACATGCCGGTTGCTGCGCGTGAAGTGTCTTTATATTCTGGTATTACGTTAGCTGAGTATTGTAGAGACATGGGTATGGCTGTTGCTATTATGGCCGACTCAACTAGCAGGTGGGCAGAGGCTCTTCGAGAGTTATCTGGACGTATGGAAGAAATGCCAGCTGAAGAAGGCTTTCCTGCATATCTTCCAACTCGA
Organism: uncultured Treponemataceae bacterium; assembly: GCA_964369855.1. GTDB lineage: Bacteria > Spirochaetota > Spirochaetia > Treponematales > Treponemataceae > CAYJFX01. The sequence goes on from CAYJGO010000008.1 coordinate 18,891, forward strand.
CTTGCTGAATTTTATGAAAGGGCTGGTCGAATTACATCTTTGTGTGGAAAGGAAGGTTCTGTATCTATAATTGGTGCAGTTTCACCTCCAGGTGGAGACTTTTCTGAGCCTGTTACGCAACATACAAAACGATTTATACGTTGCTTTTGGGCACTTGATCGAGAACTAGCAAATTCTCGCCATTATCCAGCAATTGGATGGATAGAATCATATTCTGAGTATGCGCAAGAAGTAAGAGAGTGGTGGGATAAGTTTGACCCTCGATGGGCTACAATCCGTTTAGAAGCGCTCGATTTATTAAAAAAAGAAGAGCGTTTACAACAAATTGTTCGGCTTATTGGTCCAGATGCATTACCCGATAATGATAGACTTATTCTCGTTGTTGCAGAAATGTTAAAAAATGGTTTTTTACAACAGAGTGCATTCGATGCTGTTGATGTGTATTCAATACCTGAAAAACAAATTTTAATTTTACAATTGATGATGAAGTTTTATAATAAAGCTAAGGTTCTTATCAAAAATGGTGCGCCCTTATTAAAATTAACATCTCTTAGTGTTAGAGAGGAAATTGTTAGAATCAAAACGAGTATACCTAATGATAAATTAGATGATATAAAAGCTATTGAAAAAAAATTAGAAGATGAAATGACATCAATTGAAAGAATCTATAAAAAGGTGGATACAAAATGAGAGGAATGGAGTATAGAGGGTTAAATCTCGTTGATGGTCCGATTGTTGTTGTTCGCCGAAGTGAAAATGTTTTTTTTGGCGAGCATGTAACGGTTAGAGACCGAAGTGGTGCTAAAAGAACAGGAAACGTAATTGACTTAAATGAAGAATATGCAATAGTTCAAATTTTTGGCTCTACTTCTGGGCTTGATTTAACTGAAGCAAGTGTAGAGTTTTTAGACACACCAATGGAATTACGCGTTGGAGATGGACTTTTAGGTAGAGTATTTACAGGATTAGGGTTGCCAATGGATGGCTTTCCTGAAATAATTTCGTCAAAAAAAATGGATGTTAATGGTTGTCCTATTAATCCGTTTGCTCGAATATATCCAAAAGACTTTATTCAAACTGGTATTTCGTCAATTGATGGTATGAATACACTAATTCGTGGTCAAAAGTTACCTATATTTTCTGGAGATGGATTACCACATAATCGACTAGCAGCTCAAATTATTCGACAAGCAAAGATTGTTGGCGGAGATGAAGACTTCGTAATGGTTTTTGCCGGAATGGGTATAAAATATGATGTAGCTCAATTTTTTATAAAGAGTTTTGAAGAGTCTGGAGTTTTATCAAAGGTTGCAATGTTTTTGTCTTTAGCAGATTCTCCATCAATTGAGAGGATTATAACTCCTCGTTGTGCACTAACTGCAGCTGAGTATCTTGCATATGAAAAAGGTATGCATGTGTTAGTTGTGATGACAGATATGACAAACTATTGTGAAGCATTACGCGAAATATCGACTACAAGAGGAGAAATACCGGGGCGAAAGGGTTATCCTGGTTACCTGTATTCAAATCTTGCAGAATTGTACGAACGTGCAGGTAAGATTAAAGGTTCACAAGGTTCAATTACACAAATACCTATCTTAACAATGCCAAGTGATGATATTTCTCATCCTATACCAGATCTTACCGGCTATATTACTGAAGGACAAATTGTACTTGATAGAGAACTTTCTCAAAAAGGAATGTATCCACCAGTTTCTGCCTTGCCGAGCCTATCACGTCTTATGAAAGATGGTATTGGTGAAGGTATGACAAGGGGAGATCATAAAGATGTTGCCAGCCAATTATTTGCAGCATATTCTAAGGTTAAAAATATACGGAATTTAGCCGCTATTATAGGTTCAGAAGAGCTTTCTCCAGAAGATAAACGATACTTAAATTTTGGTGAAAGGATGGAAAAAGAGTTCTTAACTCAAGACGAGCATGAAGATCGTACAATTGAAGAAACTTTATCTATTGGATGGAGTATCTTATCTGAGTTACCAATTTCTGAATTGTACAGAATTGATCCTGCTTTAATTGAAAAATACTTGCCAAAGGTATCAGAATAAATGTCAAGATTAAATGTAGCACCAACAAAGTCAAACCTTCTCAAGATTAAAGAACAATTATCCATTTCCAAGAATGGATATGATTTGTTAGAGCAAAAAAGAGAAATCTTGGTCATGGAATTAATGAAAATGGTTGAACAAGTTAAGCTACTAGAACGTGAAATTGATAAATGCGTACAAGCATCATACCCCGATTTAAAACACATGCTTATGGCAGTTGGTAGTGACCGAGTAGAGCGCATCTCTCATGCGGTAAGTTATAATTTTAAAATTAATGAAAAAAAAATAGTTAAAGCTGGTATGGATTTTTCTACAATTTCGGTCGATATTCCTAAAAGACAGTTATTTTACTCTTTTGTAGATTCCTTTGCTGATACTGATAAAGTAATGGTTGATTTTTTTGCATTATTGAAACTATTGACAGAAATGGCATCAATTAGAACAATCGTTTGGCGACTAGCTACCGAAGTAAAAAAGACACAAAGAAGGGTAAACGCCTTAGATAAAATGGTTATTCCTCAAACTAAAGAAACAAAAAAATACATTGAGGGAGTACTTGAGGAAAGGGAGAGAGAAAATGTTTTCGTTTTAAAAACATTAAAAGCAAAAAAAGGAGAGAGCTAGAATGATTAAACCACTTTTTCAAAAATTGTTAATTTTAGTAAACGGTTCGCAAGAATCGGTGAATGCAGCACAGTACGGAATTTTAATGTCGAAGCTATACAGGTGTTCAATAAAAGTTGTATATGTTGTAGACACTGCAACTTTGAAGCAATTAACTTTGAGTAAAATATTTTTAACTGAAGAAAGTTCTGAATATGAGGAAAGTTTAAAGGCCGATGGAATGAGATACTTAGAATATGTAACAGAACTTGCAAAAGCGAAAGGTGTTACTATTGAAACTGAGTTGCGCTTTGGCGCTGTATGGTCAGAAACGGTAAGTGCTGCAGACGAATATTGCGCAAATTTAATTTTGATTGGTGGAGCTGAAAATACTGATGGCGGTCATGAAGTTCTTCGAGAAACATATAGATTAATAATGCAAAACACACCATGTTCAGTTTTATTGGTAGAAGAAAAGCAAATTGAACAATTATATAAACTTGCATAGTTTAAGAGGGAACAATGAAAATATTAATTTTACACTTTTTAAAAAGTGATAAAAAATCAACGGATATACTAAAAAATTTAGAGAAATCATGTATTGCAAATTCTCATGAAGTAGTTATTTGTAGTGAAAAAGACTCTATAAATCTACACATGGGTATTTTTGATTATATTACTATAATTACTACTCCTTCAACTATTTTTAGCTCGAAACTACCAGAGAAATTTGAACAAATTATTTCAACACATGGTAGCCTTTCTGGTAAAAAAGGCTGTGCTCTTGTTGTTAAGAGTGGCTTTTTTTCAAATAAATTAAGTCGATTAACAATGCGAGCTATGGAAAAAGAAGGTATGGTGATAGATTATTTTGATATTATAGATTCACCAGGATATGCAACGCATACAGGAAAAAAACTTGGGTGAAGAATTATCATAAAGTTCTGGGTGTTCAACCAAATGCTAGCATAGCTGAAATAAAAAGAGCTTATCGTAAAAAAGCTAAAACATTACATCCTGATGTATCAGACCAAGATGATACAAAATTTCATTTATTATCATTTGCATATGAGCAACTTTTATTATTGCATCAACATTCTGCATTTGACATGCCAATTTTCGATAAAGAAAATACCAACCATGGCAAGGGAAATGACAGTACATTTTCATATCGTGATTGGTTGATGCAGCGTAAAGATGAAGAAAGTATATGTAAGCTCATTTTTTGGGACTTAATGCATGGACGAGAAGATGATGCAGTTAAGTCCTTTAAAAAAATGAATACGGAAAGAGCAGAATTTAAAATTTCAAAATGGTTTTCAAGAGAAGATTTTATGGACTATGGTTTTATACTCGCTGAAGAGTTATCATTTCGAAATGACTTTTATGATGCGTATTCATTGTTAAAACAAATTATCCTTATGGAGCAAAATATTCCATATTTTAAATTATTTTTCCCTGAAGTTATTTTGTTTACACGAGATATATTGCGCTTTAGAATTGAAGCGAGTGTTCATGATGAGCTTGCCCTTGATGCGTGGGAAACAGCCTTAGATTTAGGTTTTTCCAATAAAGATAAAGCAATATTTTTATTAAAGATGGCTGGCATCTATCGGAAGATGGGCGATAGTAATACCGCAAAAATATGTCTTGATGAAGCATTGAGATTAGACACTAACTTACGAGTTCCTAAAAAAATTCAATCACTATTATAAGGAAAGTTGATGATTCGATTAAAAAATTCAAAACAAATTGAGGGCATTAAAGAGTCGTGTGTATTGCTCGCTAAATTATTTGAAAGTGTTATTCCAAAAGTAAAAAGTGGTATGACAACCTTTGATATTGATTATTTATGTAAGACATATATTGAATCAAATGGTGGGATTCCAGCATGGTATAGCCAAGATTTTCCAGGAGCTGCAAATGTTTCAATTAATAATGAAGTTATACATGGTGTTCCCAGTAGAAGTAGGACTATAAAAAATGGTGATATTGTGTCAATTGATGTTGGCATTGATTTAAATGGTTTTTATAGCGATGCGTCTAGAACGATTCCAATTGGGACTATTAGTGATGAAGCATACAAACTTATAGAAATTACGGAAAAGTGTTTTTATGCGGGATTTGAAGCGTGTAAAGTTGGAAACAGAATAAAAGACATAAGTGAGGCAGTGTTTGATATTGCCGATGGTGCAGGCTATGGTGTTGTGCATGAATATTGTGGGCATGGAGTTGGCCTAGATGTACATGAATCACCCTCAATTCCAAATTACCCATTCCAGGGCCCTAATCCACGTATTCAAGCAGGAATGGTTTTAGCAATTGAGCCTATGATTAATTTAGGTACAGGAGATGTTATCCTTATGGATGATCAATGGACTGTTGCAACAGCAGATGGTAAAATTTCTAGTCATTACGAAAACACAATAGCTGTTTATAAAGATTTTTCTGAAATTTTGACAGTTTTATAAAAATTTAAGAGTATTTTAATATAAATGTATTATATTATATGTATAGATAATTAGGAGTTACATTATGAAAAAAAGATCAAAGTACATTTTAGCTTTTAGTGCAACCTTGATTGCAAGTTTTTTACTTGTTTCTATGTCTTGTAATAGACTAACAGGCGCACAAACAATTTTCGCAGATTCAAGTCCTGCAGTTCAAATACCTGAAGAAGCTTTAGCTGTTGCTGAGTTACTTCAAACAGCTTTTCGCTCAATCTCAAGTGAAGTTCTCCCTTCTGTTGTAAAAATTGACACAGTGGAAACGCGCACTTCTGATTCAAATCCTTTTGGCGGGTTGCCATTTTTCTTCTTTGGACTACCTGAAGAGAGTGAACCTCGAGAATATTCCCAAGAAGGCCTAGGTTCAGGTGTGATAGTTAGAAGAGATGGTAATACTTATTATGTTTTGACAAATAATCATGTTGTTGGTACAGCGACAACTATCTCTATCTCATTATATGATCACAGAAAGTTTGATGCAGAACTTGTAGGAACCGATGAGCGAAAAGATATTGCATTAGTTTCTTTTAAGTCTAATGATGACCTACGGGTTGCAAAATTGGGTGACTCAGATATTATACAAACGGGAGATATAGCCCTTGCGATGGGAAGTCCCCTTGGATACTCAGAATCAGTGACTCAAGGCATCATTAGTGCAACTGGACGCTCTGGTGGAGGAATTGGAAATATTAATGACTTTATTCAAACAGATGCAGCAATAAACCAAGGGAACTCTGGCGGGCCGTTAGTCAATATTTATGGTGAGGTAATTGGTATTAATACATGGATTGCCTCTTCATCAGGTGGATCGCAAGGGTTAGGGTTTGCAATTCCTATTAACAATGTAAAGTCTGCCATTGATGCTTTTATTAATGATGGAAAAATAACATACGGTTGGATGGGGGTTCAGCTAGTAGAAATAGCTGAAGAATATCAAGAAGAGTTAGAAGTCGAAGGGTATACGGGAGCATTTGTCTCACAAATATTCTTAAATTCTCCAGCTGCAAAGTCTGGTATACAAGCAGGCGACTATATAACAGCACTTAATGGTAAAGATGTTAGAGATGTTGATCAACTAGTACGTGAAGTAGGTGATTTACAAGCAGGTACAACAGCTTCGTTTGACTTAGTTCGTGGTGGAAAAGAGATGACTGTGAATGTTCAAATTGAAAGAAGAAATGAAGAACAAACTGTAGATAATACTATGCTATGGCCTGGATTTATTGCTGCCCCATTATCTGATGAAATTAGAAAAGAGCTCGAAACTCCAAATAATGTTGATGGTGTAGTTGTAATTAATATTACTCCAAGATCACCTGCCGCAGCTTTACGCTTACAACAAGGCGATATTATTACTGCTGTAAATGGGGTAAAAATTAGTTCTATTTCAGAGTTCTATAATGCTCTTGATACACGTGGCAATGATTCTATTTCGTTTGATGTTTATTCAGATGGGACAACAATGACTACGGGAAATTATAGTTTCTAAAAATACATACTAGGGCGGATAACACTCGTGTGTTGTCCGCTCTTTTTTAAGGATGAGTAATGGTAAAACATGTTGTTATGTTTAGCTTCAAAGATGCTAACGGTAAAACTGCAAAAGAAAATGCAGAACTTGCAAAAAAAATGGGAATGGAATTAGAGCATGCTGTTCCTACATTAAAGTCAATTGAAATTGGACTAAATGAAATGGAATCTAATAAATCACATGATTTAGTTTTAATCTGTACCTTTGATGATTATGATGGGTTGAAAGCGTATGATAGCCATCCTGAGCATTTAAAATTAGTTGAACATATCCGGGCAAGCTTTACAGAAAGGCATGCTGTAGACTTCACTTTTTAACATCACCCTATTGCATAAATTTCTCAAAAATGTTATATTTTTTGTATATTTATGCAATAATTATAGAAGAGTACTCTCAAAACAAGCTTTGCATACAGTAACTAAACCAAATACAGTAATAAGAAGGATCTCGTATGAGTAAAGAAAAAATTGTTTTAGCCTATTCTGGTGGACTTGATACAACAGTAATTATTCCGTGGTTAAAAGAAAACTACGATTATGATGTAATAGCTGTTTGTATTAATCTTGGGCAAAATGACGATTGGGATGTAATTAAAAAGCGTGCACTAAATACCGGTGCCATAGAATGTTATGTTGTTGACGCCCGAGAAGAGTATATTGAAGAATATATTTATCCAGCTGTAAAAGCGAATGCGATATATGAAGACCGTTATCTTATGGGTACATCGACTGCCCGACCTTTAATTGGGAAGATACTTGTTGAGTATGCACGACAAGAAGGAGCTGTTGCAATTTGCCATGGAGCAACAGGGAAGGGGAATGATCAGATTCGCTTTGAGCTCGCTATTAAAGCTTTTGCTCCAGATATTCGAGTAATTGCTGCCTGGCGTGATCCAAAGTGGGATATGGAAAGTAGGGATGATGAAATTGCATTTCTTGAAAAAAGAGGTATTGAACTTCCTACAAAAAAAGAAGATTCTTATAGTAGGGATGAAAATATTTGGCACCTTTCACATGAAGGTTTAGAGCTTGAAGAAACTAAGAATGAACCTGATTATGATAGAATGCTAAAATTAACTACCCCCCCGGAGAAAGCTCAAGACTCAGGCGAATACGTTGAGTTAGAGTTTGTAAAAGGAATTCCCGTATCAGTGAACGGGAAAAAAATGGGTGGACTAGAACTCATGACTGAGCTAAATAAAATCGGTGGCAGAAATGGAGTTGGCTTAGTTGACTTAGTTGAAAATCGTGTTGTAGGAATGAAAAGCCGTGGCGTGTATGAAACACCTGGTGGCTCAATTTTATATTATGCGCATGAGCAGCTTGACCACCTTTGTTTAGATAGAGATACCTATTACTTTAAGCAACAAATAGCTTTAAAAATGAGCGAGTTAATATATAATGGTAGATGGTTTACTCCTTTAATGGAAAGTTTGATGGCTTTTGTAGACAGAGCAGAAGAAAATGTTACTGGATGGGTTAAATTAAAATTATATAAAGGATCAATTCGTGGGGCAGGAACTGAGTCTAAGTATTCGCTATATAATGAAAGTTTGGCAAGCTTTACAACAGGTAAGTTATTTGATCACACTGATGCTGAAGGTTTTATTACGTTGTTCGGCCTTCCTTTAAAAGTACGTGCAATGATGGAACAGGAAAATGGTGAAGGCCAGGCAATAGTACATAATAAAAACTTAAAGAACAGACCGACAAATTAAGCCCAATATTATGAACTGCAATTGCTATTTTTAGTTACAAAGGAGTTGGACATAGTTATCCAACTCCTTAGTTTTTGTTATTCTTATCTTATTGTGCTAAAAATAATTCAAGAAACCATTAGAACATCGAGGTTAATATGATTAGAGAAGATAAAGATTTAGCGTACATGTTGCAGTATGAAAATGTAGCATGGTATGAAACTGGAAAGGTTAGAATTCTTGATCGGAGAATATATCCCACAAAAAATGAATTTGTAGAATGCACAAGTCATGAACAAGTTGCACAAGCGATTGCAGATATGGTAACCCAGAGTGCAGGTCCATATCTTGCCGCTGGTATGGCTATGGCATTGGCTGGATTTGAATGCAAAAGTAAAAGCAAAGATGAAATTATAGATTATTTAACTAAAGCCGCATATACTTTGTCACACGCGAGGCCAACAACTGTTTCTAGAATGGAAGCAATCACAAATAAATGTATTGAAATTGGTATAAAAGCTAGTGAAGAAGGGCAGAAAATTGATGAAGCAATTTTTTTGCATACTTTAGAAGAAATAAATAATAAATATAAGAGATTTGGAGCTGTAGCTACATATCTTGTAGATCTCTTTCCAGACAAAGGCACTGTCTTAACTCAATGTTTTGGTGAAACCATTGTCGGTCTTATGCTTAAAGAAGCAAGAGTAAGGCGTAAAGATATCAAAATTATGTGTGCAGAAACACGACCCTATTTTCAAGGAGCACGTTTAACTGCAAGTGTTGCATATGAACAAGGATTTGATGTAACTGTAATAACAGATAATATGCCTGCATACTTTATGAAAGAAGGTAAAATTGATGTATTTACGTCTGCTGCAGATGCTATTTGCTTAGATGGTCATATAGTTAATAAGGTTGGTACATACCAAATCGCAATTTTATGTAAGCACTTTGGTATACCGTATTTTGTAACGGGTGTTCCTGATATGGGACATCCTAGTATTGATAGTGTTAAAATTGAAATGAGAGATGGTGACTTTGTATTGCAGGCAATGGGAGTTCGAACTGCAAAAGAAGGGGTTAAAGGCCTTTATCCGTCATTTGATATTACACCACCTTCATTAGTAAGTGCTGTAGTGACAAATAAAGGAATCTACTCACCATTCGATTTACGAAGGTACTTTTTGTAGAAATATAGCTGAAGTACAAAGCTTTCTAAGTGGGACATACTGTTTTTATAAACTCTAAGGACCGCATGAAAAAACTTTTTTTATATAAAAGAATAATAAGATACTCTTCAGATATAAACCTAATATACTAATAATTAACTTGACATACTCACTTCTTAATTTTATACTCAAGGTATAATTTATTTAGGAGTATTTATATGATAATTAAACCATATTTTGAAGATCTTGAAACGCTACATGT